>NZ_JBBCIR010000044.1:0-22344 GCF_037189885.1 Paludisphaera sp. | reverse complement strand
GGCCCGCGGCTCGTCGTTGTGTCGGTGCCCGAGACCCGGGTCAGGCGGCCGTCGGCTTCCGGCGTCGGGCGATGGCCGCGACGGGGAGGATGGCGCCCAGGGCCATCATGAGGAAGGCGGCCGGCTCGGGGGCGGTGATCGGCGCGGCGGGCTCGCCCGGGGTGTCAAGGTCGCCGATCCTCGTGATCCGAAGCGAGACGCCGCCGGTGTTGTCGCCCACCGAGTTGTCGCTGATCATGAAGTTCAGGGTGGTATTGACCGCCAGGGCGAAGTAGCCGACGTAGGCCGCGGCCTTGGCGGCGGCACCGGCCTGGGTGGCGAACAGCCCGGTGTCGGCGCCGCCGAAGAGGATGGCCTTGTTGCCGTCGTCGGCGTTGGTCAGCAGGAAGTTCCAGGTCCAGTTCTCGCCCGTCGTCTCCTGGTTGAACCGGAAGCCGTCATACTTGGCGCGGAGCTGGCCGGCGGCGTTGGTGATCTTGTAGATCCCCGCCGTCAGGATCAGGTCCTTGAACTCGCCGCCGGGGGCCTCGGAGATCGGCGTGACCCGCGTCCCGATGTTGGGGATCGTCGGGCTCTCGACGTATCCGTAGTGGCTGGCGTTGACGTTCACGATGACGTCGGCGCGGGCGGGGGCGACGGCGAGGGCGACGAGGGCGGCCAGGGCGAGGGCCCGGGCGGGCCGGCGGTGGATCGACAATGCAACCTCCTTGGGGCGCTTGACTCGGTGTCGAGACCGGGCCCGCTCTCCGTCGCGGGCGCGCCATCGGGGCTGCTGGGCCCCGGGCGGGTCTGGGATGCGGCCCGCCACCCGGCGAGGGCGGCGGACGACCGAGGCGACAGATTAAGCCGTCGCCGTTTTTTGTCAACCCGGATTTTCCTCAAGATCTCGACGCCGCTGACCGGTTGCGTTCGGGCGGCTCGCCGGTCACGATTGGGGGCGTCGCGGAGCGCGGTCGGCGCGAGGACCCGCTCCCGGTCGCGACTTCCCGGTCCCTGGGGACGGCGAGGATGGAAATGAACGCGTTCGCTAACGGCGCCGGCCCGGCCCGCGCCGCGCTTTGGGGCTGCCTCCTTTCGCTGGCGGTCGTCGCCCCGCCATCGGCCTTCGGCGACGTCAAGGGGTTGAGCAAGATGGCCTACGGCGAGACGAAGGACGGCGAGGCCGTCGACCTCTACACGCTGAAGAACGGCAAGATCACGGTGAAGGTCGCCACCTACGGCGCGACCATCGTCTCGATCGGGGCCCCGGATCGCGACGGCAAGGTCGAGGAAGTGACGTTGGGGTTCGACTCGCTCGACGGCTATCTCGGCGAGCATCCCTATTTTGGCGCCACCGTGGGACGGGTCGCCAACCGGATCGCGAAGGGGAAGTTCACCCTCGACGGCGAGGCCTACTCCCTGGCGATCAACAACCCCCCCAACGCGCTCCACGGCGGGGTGAAGGGCTTCAACCGGGTCGTCTGGAAGGCCGAGCCGGTCGAGTCCCCGGACGGGCCCTCGGTCAAGATGACCTACACGAGCAAGGACGGCGAGGAAGGCTACCCCGGCAACCTCGCGACGACCGTCACGTTCACCGTCACCGCCGACGACGCGCTGCGGATCGACTACGAGGCGACCACCGACAAGGCCACGCCGATCAACCTGTCGAATCACGCCTATTTCAACCTCGCCGGCGGGGCCGACGCCACGATGCTCGACCATGAGCTGACGCTGGCGGCCTCGAAGTACACCCCGGTCGACGACACCCTCATCCCCACCGGCGCGATCGAGCCCGTGGAGGGGACCCCGCTGGACTTCCGCAAGCCGACCGCCATCGGCGCGCGGATCGCCCAGATGGAGGGGGAGCCCGGCGGCTACGACCACAACTTCGTGCTGGACTCCGGCGGGGGCAAGCTGGCGTTCGCCGCCCGCGTGCATCACCCGAAGACCGGGCGCGTGGTGGAGATGTCGACCACCGAGCCGGGGGTGCAGTTCTACAGCGGCAACTTCCTGGACGGCACGAACGTCGGCAAGGGGGGCCTGGTATACAAGAAGCACTACGGCCTCTGCCTGGAAGCCCAGCACTTCCCCGACTCCATCCACCACCCCAACTTCCCCGACGCGGTCCTCCGCCCCGGCGAGACCTACACGCAGACGACCGTCTACAAGTTCTCCGCCCGCTGACCCGACCCGGCCCGGACGGTATCCAGGGTCTTCCCCCCCCTGGCGGGGGAACACAGACTCCGAAGGAGTCCGATGAGCGGGGGGCCGCCCGCGAGGTTTCGGAGTTCGCGACTCCTTCGCGCGGGCCGATGGCCCGGGAAGGCCCCTTCGAACTCCCGAAGCCGTCTCGCTCGTCCCCCCCTCGTCCGGCCCTTCGGGCCACCTTCCCCCTCCAGGGGGGAGGCCGTCATGATGGCCCCCCGTCCGCGACTCCAGAGCTTATCGCCGCGATCCGGCGACGTAACAGGAAAGACGCATGCATACCTCATTGGCGTGGATCGATTACCTGATCATGGTGATCTACTTCGCCTTCGTCCTCGGGATCGGGTTCGCGCTGAAGCGGTTCATGAAGACCAGCACGGACTTCTTCCTGTCCGGGCGGTCGATCCCGGCGTGGGTGGCGGGGCTGGCGTTCATCTCGGCGAACCTGGGGGCCCAGGAGGTCATCGGGATGGCCGCCTCCGGGGCGAAGTACGGGATATCGACGGCGCACTTCTACTGGCTGGGGGCCATCCCGGCGATGGCGTTCGTCGGCCTGTTCATGATGCCGTTCTACTACGGCTCGCGGGCGCGGTCGGTGCCGGAATACCTGCGTCTGCGGTTCGACGAGAAGACGCGCGGGCTCAACGCGATCTCGTTCGCGGCGATGACGGTCTTCTCCTCCGGCGCGTCGATGTACGTGATGGCCAAGCTGATCGTCACGCTGGGCATCTTCGACCCGGTGGTCGAGGCGATGGGGATGCCCCCAAGCTACGTCTTCCACCTGAGCATCCTCGTCTCGGCGCTCATCACGCTCGGCTACGTCTACCTGGGCGGGCTGACGAGCGCGATCTACAACGAGGTGCTCCAGTTCTTCCTGATCGTCGCGGGCTTCTTCCCGCTGGTCTGGCTGGGGATGAGGAACGTGGGGGGCTGGGAGGGGCTGATCGCGAAGTGCCCCCCCGGCTTCGGCCACGCGTGGAAGGGGATGACGAACCCCGAGACCAACCCGCTGGGCGTGGAGGTGATCGGCCTGGCGATGGGGCTGGGCTTCGTGCTCTCGTTCGGCTACTGGTGCACCGACTTCCTGGTGGTCCAGCGGGCCATGGCCGCCGACTCGATGACCTCGGCCCGGCGGACGCCGCTGATCGCCGCGGTCCCGAAGATGATCTTCCCGTTCCTGGTCATCCTGCCCGGCCTGATCGCCGTGGCGCTGCCGACGCCGACCGCGGCCGACGCCCCCGAGGCGGGCTCCCAGGTCGTCAGCGAGGCCGAGACGATGGGCCGGGGCCTGATCCCGGCGAAGGTGAAGGCCGACGGGTCGGTCGAGCTGGACTCGGCCGGCAAGCCCGTCCTGGACTACGACCTGGCCATCCCCCGGCTGCTGATCCACTACTTCCCGACGGGGCTTCTGGGCCTCGGCCTGACGGCGCTGCTGGCGAGCTTCATGTCCGGGATGGCGGGGAACATCACGGCGTTCAACACGGTCTGGACGTTCGACATCTACCAGGCGTATCTGCAGAAGCCCATCCAGAAGGTCATCCCGTTCCAGGCGACCGACAAGCACTACCTCTGGATGGGGCACTTCGCGACCCTGGCCGGCACGGTGGTCTCGGTCGCCGCGGCCTACGTCGCGGCCCAGTTCAACAACATCATGGAGCTGTTGCAGCTCGTCTTCGCCTTCGTGAACGCCCCGCTGCTGGCGACGTTCCTGCTGGGCATGTTCTGGAAGCGGGCCACGGCCAACGGCGCGTTCTACGGGCTGCTCTCGGGCATCCTCGCGGCGACGGCCCACCACGCCCTGACGCTGCCCATGGGGTCGGCCTCGGGGGTGAAGGGCGCCTGGATCGCCAACCTGCACGAGTACCGCAGCGAGATGGCCCAGAACTTCTGGACGGCCATCTGGGCGTTCGGCGTCTGCTTCGTCGTCTCGATCGTCGTGAGCTTCCTCACCAGGCCCCGGCCCGACGACGAGCTGCGCGGACTCGTCTACTCGCTGACCAAGCACGACGTCGAGCACGGCCTGCCGTGGTACCGCAAGCCCGAGACGCTGGGCGTCGTCGTGGTCCTGATGAGCATCGCCCTGAACATCATCTTCCGTTGAGGCAAGGAGCCGCGCCGTGAATCTCGACATCCGCGTCCCGATCGGGATGCTGTTCCTCTCCCTCGGCGGGCTGCTGGCCGGTTTCGGCGCGGTGACCCACTTCACGAACCCGGCGCTGTACGCCCGGTCGCTCGGCGTCAACGTCAACCTCTGGTGGGGTCTGGTGATGATCGCCTTCGGCGCGGCCATGTACTACTACGGCCGCCGCGCCGTCGCCGCCCAGGCGGACCCGTCGGAGTCGACCTCGACGTCGACCTCCCTGGAGGCCTGAGCCTCCGGCTCAGGCGTCGTCCGTCAGGATCCCCGACAGGTCGAGCGTGAACCCCGGCAGGACGTCCTCGCCGGGGATCGCGCCCGGCCTCGTCAGCGTTTCGACCTCGCGACCGGGGCGGTGGATCTCCACGGTCCGCGTCATGGGGTCGATCAGCCATCCCAGGCGGACGCCGTTCGCGAGGTAAACCCGCATCTTCTCGCGCGACTCGGCGATCGTGTCGCTCGGGGACCGCAGCTCGACGACGAAATCGGGGACGATCCGCGCGAAGCCGCGGCCATCCTCCGGGGATAGTCCGCGCCATCGCTCGGCGAGGATCCAGGAGGCGTCGGGCGCCATGACCGAGCCGTCGGGGAAGGTGAATCCGCTCGACGAGTCGAAGGAGTATCCCAGCCTCGCGGCCTCGTTCCAGATCGTCAGGCGGGTCGTCAGCAAGGCGTTCCGGCGGCCCGAGTCCGATGAGGCTGGTGACATGACGACGAGGGTCCCATCGGCCTTGAGTTCGAGGCGCAGGTCGCGGTTGGCGGCGCACAGCCGCTCGAACCCCTCGGCGTCGACGCGCAGGCCCGCGTCGGGCGGGACGAGGAGCGACACCGCCGCGTCCCGCCCGGCCGGACGATCGGCCTCGGCCTTCCCCCGCCTGGTTGTAACCGTAGCCATGGCCATCCCCCGTCGCGAGTTCAGTTGACGATATCCGTCAGGTCGAGCGTGAAGCCGGGCAGCACGTCCTCGCCCGAGAGTTCCTTCGGGCCGGTCAGCGTCTCCGCCTCGCGGCCGGGGCGGTAGATCTCGACGGTCCCGGCCTTCGGGTCGATCAGCCATCCCAGGCGGACGCCGTGGGCGATGTACGCCGCCATCTTGGCGCGGAGCTTCTCGATCCGGTCGCTGGGAGACCGCAATTCGGCGACGAAGTCGGGGACGATGCGGGCGAAGCGGTCACCCTCGCCGGGGGGGAGGGCGTCCAGACGCTCGTGGCGAATCCACGAGACGTCGGGCGCGCGAACGGCGGTGTCGGGCAGGGTGAAGCCGGCCGAGGGGCCGAAGGCCCGGCCGAGGCCGGTCGCATTGGCCCAGTTCCAGACCTGGGCGGCGAGGGTCAGCTCCCGGCCGCCGCTGACGGTCGATGCGGGGGTCATGGCGATCAGGGCTCCGTCGGCCTCGCGTTCGAGGCGCAGGTCGCGATTGGCCGCGCACAGGCGTTCGAAGTCGTCGGGCTCGACGTACAGGCGGACGTCCGGCGGCAGGACCAGCGTCGCGTCGGGCGGCTCCGGGGAGGCCGCCGTGGGGACGGGCTCGCGATCGATCGTGGTCGTCGGCATCGGTCGGACCTCCCGGGGGTCGGCCGTCAGCGGGCGGGGGCGATCGCCGGGGCGTCCGGCCAGGCGAGGGCGCGACGGACCCCTTCTTCCAGCGGGGTCGGCACCCCGGCGAATCCGGCCTCGCGGAGCTTGCCCATGTCGGCCTGGGTGTAGTTCTGGTACTGCTTGCCCAGCTCGGGGGGCATGTCGATGAATTGTACGCGGGGCTCCCGTTCCAGGGCCGTGAAGACGGCGTGGACGAGGTCCAGGAACGTCCGCGAGGTCCCCGTGCCGCTGTTGTAGATCCCGGAGGCGTCCGGGTTGGCCCAGAGCCAGAGCATGTGGTCGATGCAGTCCTCCACGAACACGAAATCCCGACGCTGGCCCCCGTCGGGATAGGCGGGGTCGTTCGAGCGGAACAGACGGACCTCGCCCGTCTCCAGGATCTGCCGGCGCGCGTGCCAGACCACGCTGGCCATCTTCCCCTTGTGGGTCTCGCGCGGGCCGTAGACGTTGAAGAACTTCAGCCCCGCCCAGACCGGGGGCCGGGGGCGGTCGGCGGCGATCTCGTCGAGCGCCCAGATGTCGAAGTCGTTCTTGCTCTTGCCGTAGAGGTTCATCGGCTCCAGCTCGGTCGGCGGGGTGCGGTCGCTGAAGCCCTTGGACCCGTCGCCGTAGGTCGCGGCGCTGGAAGCGTAGAGGAACGGCCGGCCCTCGGCGGCGCACCACGTCCAGAGGGCCCGGGTGTAGCCGACGTTGTTCTCGGCCAGGAAGTCCCAGTCGGTCTCCGTCGTGGAGCTGCACGCGCCGAGGTGGAAGACGGCCTCGATCCCCCTCCCCTCGCCGCGCTCCAGGTCGGTGAGGAAGCGTTCCATGGGGACGAACCGGAACCGGCCCAGCCCCGCCCAGTTGACGGCCGTCGCCGCCGTGAGCGGGTGGTCGACCAGGATCAGCTCGCGCCCCGACGTCGACAGCCGATGCGCCAGGTTCGAACCGATGAAGCCGGCGGCCCCCGTGATCGCGATCATCCGTGACTCTCCTTCGAGGGCCCCTGCCCCGTCCTCGCGCCCCGCGACGCGTCCGAGACGACCCCGGGGCGTCGGGCCCTCACAAGTTACCCGGCCGGCGCCGACCCCACCAGTCGACTCGCCCGGGCCGTCAGGCGACCCCCGGCGTCGGCGCGGCCGGCGCGACGGCCGGCGCGTCGCGGGTCTCGGAGGTGCCCCACGCGTAGAGGACCAGCCCGGCGACCGCGATCGAAGCCAGGGTCAGGAAGCCGGCGTCGAATCCGCCCGCCTTCACGATGTAGCCGCTGACGACGTTGCTCAGGGCGGCGCCCAGGGCCGTCGCGGTGGCGACCATCCCCTGCGTGAGGTTGAACCTCCCCGTGCCTCGCGTGAGGTCGGCCACGACCAGGACCGAGACGACGCCGAAGATCCCCGCGCCGATGCCGTCGAGGATCTGGATCGCCACCAGGGCGTAGGGGTTCGTCGTCAGCGTGTAGAGCAGCCCGCGCACGGGCAGCACGGCGAACGCCGCCAGGAACACCGGCTTCCGCCCGGCCGTCTCCGCGAACCGGCTGGCCGCCAGCGCCACCGGGATCATCACCAGTTGCGCCGTGATGATGCACGCCGACATCAGGACGGCCGTCCCGCGATCCATCCCCTGGGTCACCTTCTGGCCCACCAGCGGGAGCATCGCGGCGTTCGCGAAGTGGAACATCACGGCGCAGGCCGTGAAGACCAGCAGCCGGCGGTCCTTCAGCAGGTCGATCACCGACTCGGCCCCCGCCGCCCCCGCCTTGCCCTCCGCGGCCCCGCGGGCGAGGTCGTGGTCGATCTCGCCTTCGGGCAGGGCCAGGGCGGTCGCGGCGCTCAGCGAGGCCGAGAGCGCGACGAGGACGAAGATCGCGCCGTATCCCAGCAGATAACCCGCCGCCCCGGCCGCGACGGCCGACGCGACGTTGCCCAGGTGGTTGAACGCCTCGTTGCGGCCGGTCCTCCGGGCCAGGCGGGCGTGCCCCACGATCCCCAGCGAGAGCGCCGCGATCGCCGGGGGGAAGATCGAGGCCGCCGCCCCGACGAGCGCCTGCGAGCCGACCACGACCGGAAAATCGGGGAAGGCGATCATGGCCAGGCACCCCGCCGCCACGACCCCCGCCGCCATCGCGACCGCGGCGCGCTTCCAGCGGACGCGGTCGATGAGCGCCCCGGCGAACGACTGCGTCGCGATCGTCCCCACGAGCATCGCCGCC
The DNA here is from genome assembly GCF_037189885.1 of Paludisphaera sp. NCBI lineage: Bacteria > Pseudomonadati > Planctomycetota > Planctomycetia > Isosphaerales > Isosphaeraceae > Paludisphaera > Paludisphaera sp. The sequence goes on along the minus strand of NZ_JBBCIR010000044.1, from coordinate 14,236 downwards.
ATGGCCACGCCGACCCGGGACGGGTCCCAGTGCCGTCGCGAGGTCAGGTAGATCGCCAGGTAGGGGCCCAGGCCGTCGCGGACGTCGGCGAGGAAGAAGTTCAGGGCGTCCAGGCCGTAGGCGCTCCGGGCCGACGGCTCGGGGTGGGGAGTCGAGGCGTGATTGGACATGCGCGCACCGGTCAGTAGGCCGTGAGGGTCAGCCACGCGACCCCCACGCCTACGGTGGCGATCGTGAGCGGGACGCCGACTTTCAGGAACTCCAGGAAGCCCAGGCGCTCGCCGTCGCGGCGGGCGCCCTCGGCGACGATCAGGTTCGCCACCGAGCCGAGCAGCGTGAGGTTCCCCGCGAGCGTGCTGGACATCGCGAGCGCGAGCCAGCCCGCCTCCCGATCCGAGACGCCGGCGATGATGGGCTCGAACAGCAGGACCGCTGGCACGTTCGATACCAAATTCGAAAGGAAAACCGACGCCAGGCTCACCGGCGCCACCGGCGAGCCGTCGCCGATCCATCGGGAGAAGTCCCACCGACGCGCCACGTTCGCCTCGAAGCCGTGGACGACCGCGAACAGCCCCGCGAACATCACGAGGAGCGGCCAGTCGACCGACTCGTGGTCCCGCGCGGGCCGCGCGCGGTCGAGCGTCAGGGCCGCCGCGCCGGCCAGCGCCGCGACCGGAGCCGGGACGCCGGCGAAGAACGCCGCGACCGTCGCCGCCGCCACGATGACGCTCCGGACCAGCAGCCCGGTCCTCGCGCGACTTCGCCGGAGCGGCGGCGGGCCCGGCCGGGGGGGCGATTGCTCCCGGAGCGCCTTCCGGTAGACCGTCGCGACGATGAGATACGTCAGCCCCAGCCCCGCGATCGCCACCGGCCCCAGCCGCGCGGCGAATCGGGCGTAGGAGATGCCGGAGAGCGAGCCGATGATCATGTTCTGGGGGTTGCCCGTGATCGTCGCCGTGGAGCCGACGTTCGAGGCCGTCGCCAGCGCGATGAGATAAGGGACCGCCGGCCGCCCGAGGCGTCGGCACAGGCCGACGATCAGCGGGGTGAGCGCGACGCAGACCACGTCGTTGACGAAGAACGCCGAGAGGACCCCCGACATCCCCACCACGATCGCCAGCGTGGCTTTCGGTCCCGGTCGTCGCGTCGCCACGGCCTCGACCGCCGCGTCGAACAATCCGGCCAGCCGGAGGCGACCGCTGAGGATCATCATCGCGTACAGCAGGACGATGGTCCCGGCGTCGACCGACCCGGCGGCCTCGCCGAGATCCATCACCCCGGTCGCCAGCATCGCCGCCGCCCCCGCCATGGCGATCGTCGCCCGGTCGAGCCGCAGCCCCGGCACGTTCCCGATCGCCAACGCCGCGTACACCGCCGCGAAGATCGCCGAGGCGATCCAGGGTCCACCGCCGTCCATCCGGGTCGTCCTCCCGCCATCCTGAGAGCCCCTTCATGTCGAACGGGGCCTCAGACTGTAGCCGCGCGACGGCCCGGCGGGGAAGCCATGCGAGGAATCGCGTCCGTCGGCGGCGGGGCGTGTTGACGAAGTCGGGCGGCTCTGGTAGTTTCAATCCCCGCGACGCCCTACTTCGACCGGGGCGAGACCGACCAGGAGAGGTGGCTGAGTGGTCGATAGCGACGGTTTGCTAAACCGTTAGACGGGGAAACTCGTCTCGGGGGTTCGAATCCCCCCCTCTCCGCTGATATTCCCGAGCGGCACCGACTTGCGACGATGCGGGCGGACGCGCCCAGGGTTAACGCCTCGCCGGATCGGTCGTCGATCCGGCGGGTGTTCGATCGAGGCGGGCTCGTACCCGCCGCGGTTCATCCAGGCCCCGAGTCGTCCGTTTCGGCGGCCGTCTCCGGGGGTGGCTGGGTCGTCTCCGCGGGGGTCCGGCCCCGCGTTTCGCGGCGGATCGCGTGCAAGACCTCGTCGAGCTTGGAGAGGAACCGCGACCGGTCCGCCTTCGCGAACGCGGACGGGCCTCCAGTGATCTGGCCGGATTGGCGGAGCATGTCGAAGAGGGCGCGGGTCGCCATCGCCTCGCCGATGGAGTCCTCGGAGAAGGCGTGTCCCTTCGGCCCCAGCACCCGGGCTCCCCGGTTGAGGCAGCGCTCGGCCAGCGGGATGTCGGTGGTGATCACGACGTCTGCCGGGCCGGCGCGCTCGGCGATCCAGTCGTCGGCCGCGTCGAAGCCGCCTTTCACGAGGACCATCTCGATGAGCGGGTCCGGCGGCACCCGCAGCGAGGCGTTGGCGACGACGAAGACCCGGGCCTCGTGCCGACGGGCGACGCGGTAGACCTCTTCCTTGACCGGGCAGCCGTCGCCGTCGACGTAGATTGGCATGGCGTCTCCACGGGATGTCGCGATCCAGGCGCGTCAGGCGCGGCCGGGGGGCGTCGGGTCGGCGCCGACGCGGATGATCTTCTTGCCGAAATTCTCGCCCTTGAGAAGCCCGATCAGCTGGCGAGGGGCGTTCTCCAGCCCGTCCGTCACGTCCTCGCGGTACTTGACGAGGCCGTCGCGAACCCAACCGCCCATGTCGGCCACGAACTCTTCCCACTGATCGGCGAAGTCCCAGACGATGAAACCCTCGAAGGCCAGCCGCTTCACCAGGATCTCCTGCATCAGCAGAGGGACGCGGTCCGGGCCGGGGGGCAACTCCGTGGCGTTGTACTGGGCGACCAGGCCGCAGACCGGGACGCGGGCGAAGCGGTTCAGCAGGGGGAGCACCGCGTCGAACACCGGGCCGCCGACGTTCTCGAAGTAGACGTCGATTCCATCCGGGCAGGCGGCCTTGAGGCGGCCGGGGAGGTCGGGCTCGCGGTGGTCGAGGCAGGCGTCGAAGCCCAGCTCGTCGGCGACGTACCGGCACTTCCGCTCGCCCCCGGCGATGCCGACGACCCGGCACCCCTTGATCTTGCCGACCTGCCCGACCACCGAGCCCACCGCCCCGGAGGCCGCCGCCACGACGACCGTCTCGCCGGGCTCCGGCCGCCCGAGGTTGAGCAGGCCGGTATAGGCCGTCATCCCCGGCATGCCGAGCACCCCGAGCGCGTACGAGAGCGGCCCGTCGGCCGGGTCGACCTTTCGCGTCGCGCCCGATCCGTCCGAGACGCCGTACTCTCGCCACCCCCAGTCGCCCAGCACGAAGTCCCCCTCTTCGTAGTCGGGATGGTTCGACCGCGTCACCTGACCGACCGCGCCGCCGGGCATCGGCTCGCCCAACTTGGCGGGCTCGACGTAGGACTCCCGGTCGTTCATGAGCCCGCGCATGTAGGGGTCGAGCGACAGATAGATCGTGCGGGCGACGAACTGGCCGGCGGCCGGCTCGGGGATCGTCCCCTCCACTATCTCGAAATTGCCCTCGGTGGGCTCGCCATCGGGGCGGCTCTTGAGCAGGACCTGGCGGTTGCGGGGGGCGGACATCGGGATGGATCTCCTGGGCGGTTGGGGCGTGTCCACCCTTATCGCCTGCACGACCCGCGCCGTCGGCTCGACCGATGGGGTTGCGGGTCAATCCATGAAGCGATTCCGGCGCAGGTCGCCGTGGGGGTTGAACTCCCGGACATGGGGAGGGGCGGCCTGATAGAGGGCGTCGACGACGGGGTAGGCCATGAGCAGGACCAGGACGAGGGCCAGCCACGCCGCGCCGCGACTCCAGCGCACCCGGGCCGCCCCCTGGGCGATCAGGGCCAGGAATGCCGGGGCCAGCCAGAGGATCAGGCGGCCGTGGAACGGATACCGCCGGGTCGTCGCCGCGACCAGCGCCAGCGCCGCGGGGACCAGGAGGATCGCCAGCGCCGCGGGATCCTTGCGGGCGAGCCACAACGCGCCGCTCACGCCCAGCGTCGCCGCGAACAGCGCGAAGGCGTAGGGCAAGACCCGCGGCACGAGGTTCAGCGGCGTGACGAACGTCTCCAGCAGGATGCCCATCGTCTTCGCCAGGTCGGCCGGGCTTGTCGGCGGGAAGGGCGGGAACGCGAAGTTCCAGAAGACGTACATCGAGGTCGCCGGCGCGAGCATCCGGCTCGACGTCCGATATGCCAGCATCAGGCTGAAGCCCCACGCCAGGGCGATCGCCGCCAGCCGCGCCGCGTCGGCCTTGCGACCGTCGCGCAGGCGGTCGATCAGGAGCGTCAACCCGCAGCCCGCCACCACGAAGGCCGACGGGAACGAGAGCCATGGGGACGCGACCGCCAGCGCGGCGATCGCCCATAGCCGGCGACGGTCGGGCGGGTCGCGCAGCTCGGACAGGGAGAGGAGCGTTACGGCCAGGCCCAGCGCCAGGTCGGTCGAATAGGGCTTCAGCTCGTTGGAGTAATAGACCAGGTCGTCGGAGAAGGCGAACAGGACCATCGCCACGACCGCGGCCGTCGGCTCGAGCAACCGTCCGGCGAACCGTCGGAACAGGAACAGCGCGGCCACGCCGCAGATCATGGGGATTAGCCGGGCGACGTAGGGGGATTCGCCGAGCAGGCCGATCAGGGCGCGCTCGGCCGCGAGGAAGCCCGGCGGGGCGAGCTGATCGGACGCGAGGTGGCCGGTGAAGTCGAACGGGGCCTTGCCCTTCAGGTTCCCCAGGAGCGACGCCTCGTCCATCCAGTAGGATCGGGCGTGGAGGTAGACCCAGACCCGAAGCGCGACGCCGAGCCAGACGCAGGTCCAGAGAGGACGACGCAGGACGAAGGCCGCGAGTCGCCGGGAAAACGGCACGAGATCGACCTGGCGAGTCAAGGCGTCCGAGATGGGCACGATGGGCGCTGACTCCTGGGACGATCGGCCGCCGACCCGGACAGGCCGGGTCGCGTCGCGAGGGGACTCCCGCTAGGTTAAACCGAAGACGTATCCCGGACCATCCCTGCCGATCCGAATCGGTTCCCCCGGGTGCCCGTCCGGGCTGTGTATCCCCAGGTCGCGGTTCGGCCGCGTCAGGGGAGGATTCGACAACCGACCGCCGTGTTGAGCCGGAGCATGTTTCGCCGATTGCGTGCGGCGGTGTCGCGGTAGTACCGGACGAGCGATGTCGTCTGGCGCTGCACCCTCAGATAATCCTCGGGGCGAATTTCCCCCGCTTCGAGTCGGGCCCGCGACTTGTCCCGCTTGCGCCGGACCGCCGGCAACGTCTCTTTCTCCAGCCGGGTCAGGTCGGCGAGCGAATGGGTGAGGTCCAAATAGGCTTGCCGCACCTCCCCATCGACTTGACCCTCGACGACGTCGGACTCGATCTCGCTCTGGATCACGTTGATCTCGGCGCGGCGCACGTTCCCCTGGTTGCGGTTGAAGAGGGGCAGAGTGACGAACACCCCCGCACCCCAGGTGCTCACGCTCCGCTCGTTCGACTGGGAACGGTCCAGGTAATTCCAGGGGGTGAACAGGAAATAGGCGTCGGAATACCTTTCCCCTCGCTCCTCCATCCACTCCGCGCGGGCGCTGGAGACGCCCAGGCGATGCGCGATAAGGTCGGGACGCCTCTCCCTGGCGGTCGCGACCAAAGCTTCGACATCCGGGAGGATCGGGCGTGGGACGTTAATCTTGCCGTGCAGATCCATCGCCTCCACCCCGCCATGCCCCAACTCCAGCAGATCCGCGAGCCGATGTCGAGCCTTGGTGTATCGATCGTGCGCGTCCTGGAGCCCCATCTCGGTGACGCCTCGCTCGACGGTCAGGTCGTCCATCTCCTCCAACGTCGCCTCGGACGGCTCCGCCATGGAGGAAATCTGGGCGGAGTGACCCCGGATGACCTCGTCCAGCAGCGTGAGGGTGTCCTCCGCGGCTCGAAGGGTCTGTCGAGCGACCAGCGCGTTGACGAAGGCGGTGTACAGCTCGTCGATCGCGAGTCGCACGGCGTCCTGATACTGCGCGATGAGCACGCGCTTCTGCACCTTGGCCAGGTCGACGCGCTTTTCGCGCTTGCCCATGTAATCGATCGGCAGGATGAGGCTGATCCCGTGTTCGACGTCGCCCGGCCGCTCCGGGGAATACGAGCCGTAGGGGACGTTGTCGCTGCCGTAGAACACCAGGGGGTTCTCGCGGAGCCCCGCGGTGAGGATGTCGGCGTCCGCCTGGGGCAGCTCCAGCGCCTTGATCCGGAGGTCGCGGTTGACCTCGACCAGACGTCGGATCGCGCCGTCGAGGGCGAGGCCGTCGGGAGGCCCCTCCTCGTCGTAGCCCGTCGGGCTCTCGACCCGGAAGGGAACCGCCTCCTCGGGAAGGGCGAGCGGGAGACGCTCGATCGACGGGGCGATGCCTTCTTCGAACTGGCCCGGCTCCTGGGTCCGTGGGGTGAACGCGGAGGTGCTCCCGGCGAGCCGGGCCAGCCTGGGCAAAGCGGCGTGCCGGGGCCGCGGGGGCTCCCCGAGGTTGATGTCCGTGGCCCCAGGCCTGCGATCGTAGGGACTCTCGGTGGTCCCCGGCGTCGATCCGAGGGCCGAGCGACGCTGCTGTTCGGACGATTGTTTCGCCTTGGCGGCGGCGATGATGTCGTCGGCAAGCGAGATTTGCGCCACCGCGGCGTCCGTCCAGGAACCCAGCGCGCAGGCGAGGACCGCCGCAAACCCGATCGTCCTTCCCTGCATGGCCGGCTCCTTCCGTGGCGAGCTTCCCCAGCCCGATAGGCCGATCCCCGAGGGGCACCGCTCGCGACGCCTGTGCTGCTTGATCGGATCTTGACGCGGCGCGAATCAGCGGAAATCGTCCGCCGGCGCGCGGGCGGCGCACGAATCGTCAGGTCCGTCAGGGTCGGGCGGTCGCGCGCCCTCGGCGCGGGGATGGGCGAGGATGCTGGCGTGCGACCGGACAGCCGGGGCGATCTCGACGGATCTTCGAACGGAGCGGCGCGGGGCCTGCCGGTCGCGTCGTCGGGGATGCCTCGCTAGACTCTAGGGGAGCGGAGGCCGGGGCGACCTCCCCGCGCCGACGGGTCCGCCAGCATCCTCCGAGTCGTCGCCATGCGAATCCAGTGGTACGGTCACGCCGCGTTCCTCGTCGAGGCGCAAGGCGTAAAAATCATCCTCGACCCCTATCGTTCGCCCGATTGCGGCGGCTACGCGCCGGTTGGCGACGGGGCCGACGTGGTCGTCGTCAGCCACGAGAACGACAAGTATCATAGCCACCTGGGCCAGATCGCGCCGCCGTTCCACGTCATCCGGGCGCTCGACCTGCCGCCGGGAGGCGAGGAATTCCGCGGCGTCACCTTCCGGTCCGTCCGCGTCTTCGAGTCCCCCGAGCGCCTCCCCGGCGACGAGGTGGCGATGATCCACTTCGAATCCGAGGGCCTGCGCGTCGCCTTCCTCGGCGACCTGGGCCACCTGCTGACCGAGGCGGAACTGGGACCGATCCGGGGCTCCGACGTCGTCCTGATCCCCGCCGGCGGCACCCCGACGATCGCGCTCGGCGACGTCCCCGCGCTCCTCGATTCGATCGGCCCGAGGGTCGTCGTGCCGATGCACTACAAGACCCCCAAGATCGACCTGAACATCCGCCCGATCGAGGACTTCCTGGCCCGCCTCCCCGGCATCCAGGTCGTCCGCCCCGGCTCGTCCGATTTCACGATCGACCGGGCGACGCTCCCCGAGCGCCGGACGATCGTGCGGCTGGAATACGCGCGATGATGTCGCGGTTCAATCCTCGCCGAACTGGTTGATGCGCACGCTCCCGCCTTCGGGGAAGGTGGCCACGATCTCAAGCTTCCCCCCCACCGCCTCGACATACTTCCGCAGGGTGCTGAGATAGACGTCGGTTCGCTTCTCCAGCCGAGAGATGGCCGCCTGAGTGGTCTTCAGCTTCGCGGCGACCTCGACCTGGGATTGCTTCCGAGCCTCCCGCAATTGACGAAGGCTCGCCTCTTGCGCGTCCATCTCCGCGACTCGAGCCAAGACCCTGGCCTGTTCCTCCGCGGGCAAGCTTTCGAAGTAATCATCGAATCGAACGTACATGGGTCATCCCTCGATGTATCGCTGAAAACGCCGCTCGGCCAAGGGGATCGCCCGCTCATACCACCGCTTATCCCCGGCCTTGTTGCCGCCGACCAGCAGGACCCCTTTCCTAATCGGGGGCGAAAGCGAATAGTAGCCTCCAGGGCTGCCCCCGATGCACGATCCGGAGTTCCTTCAGGTTGGGGATCCTGGAACCCTTAAGCGTGTCTACCAGGGGCCTGCCGATCCTAGTACTCTCCCACTGACGACTTGATGGCGGTCATCGGATCGGTTCTCCTGGATGCGGATCTATGCCGTAAGGAGGGCCGCCGTGAAGAGATACATCGTGACGCTGATGGACGAGGAGCGGGCGGAGTTGGAGGGGGTGCTGGCCGGGGGCAAGTCGTCGGCGTTGAAGCAGGCCCACGCCCGCATCCTCCTGAAGGCCGACGTCTCGCCGGGCGGGCCGGGGTGGAGCGATTCCAAGATCGCCGAGGCGGTGGACGTAGGGACGGCGACCGTCGAGCGGGTCCGCAAGCGGTTCGTCGAGCAGGGCCTGGAGGCGGCGTTGGTCCGCAAGCCGCAGGAGCGGCCCAGCCGGCTGAAGACGCTCGACGGTCGGGCCGAGGCGAAGCTGATCGCCCTGGCGTGCTCGTCGCCGCCGGACGGCCGCAAGGCCTGGACGATGCAGCTGCTGGCCGACAAGCTCGTCGAGCTGGAGGTCGTCCCGGCGGTCTGCGACGAGACCGTCCGCCGCTGCTTGAAAAAAGCGACCTGAAGCCCCACCTGAAGAAGCAGTGGTGCATCCCGCCGGCGAAGAACGGCGAGTTCGTGGCGGCGATGGAGGACGTGCTGGACGTCTACCACCGGCCCTGCGACGAGAGGCGTCCGCTGGTCTGCCTCGACGAGGCGAGTCGGCAGCTGATCGGCGAGACGATCACGCCGATCCCGGCGGCCCCCGGCCGGCCCGAGCGGGTCGATTACGAGTACGCCCGCAACGGCACGGCCAACCTGTTCATGGTCACGGAGCCGCTCCTGGGATGGCGGGCCGTGAAGGTGACCGAGAAGCGGACGGCCAGGGACTTCGCCGAGGTGGTCCGCTGGCTGGTGGAGGAGGTCCACGAGGAGGCCGACAAGGTCGTGCTCGTCATGGACAACCTGAACACGCATAAGGTCGCCAGCCTGTACGAGGCGTTCCCGCCCGAACAAGCCCGGCGGATCGCCGAGAAGCTGGAGATCCACCATACGCCGAAGCACGGCTCGTGGCTGAACGTGGCCGAGATCGAGTTGTCGGTCCTCTCCCGCCAGTGCCTCGACCGTCGCATCGAGTCGATGGACGAGTTGAAGCGGCAGGTCGCCGCCTGGGAGGAGGGTCGGAACGAACGTCGGGTCGAGACCCGCTGGCGGTTCACCACCGCCGACGCCCGGATCAAACTCCACCGACTCTACCCATCACTGCCGTAGCGGCGGAGTACTAGGGCCATCGCGACGCAGCCGGAAGATATTCGCCGTGATCTCCCGACGAAGCTCCATGTCCAGCGTCTGAAACCATTCCCAACAATCCGCGTCGAACACCACCTCCCACATTCCGATGCCTCCTAGGGCATATTTCATCGAAGGCATGCCCGCGTCAAGGGCCGATCGACGGGGGCTGATCCATTCCCCCGTCGTGCCGCCTCAGCGGTACAGCGGTGCCTTTTCGAGTTCCGCGCGGAGGCGTTCGACCTCAATGGGGTCGTTGACGGGGTTCTCGGGCTGCCTGCCGGAGAGGATGTTGAGGATGTCGCGGGCGACCATCGTGGCCATGTTGCGCAGGCCTTCCTCGGTCTGGGCGGCGCTATGGGGCGTGAGCATCACGTCGCGACGGCCGATCAGGGGGTGGTCGGCGGGCGGGGGCTCGACGTCGAAGACGTCGGCGCCGTAGCCCCAGAGGAGGCGGGCGTCGAGGGCGTCGGCGACGGCTTCCTCGTCGACGACCGGGCCGCGGCAGGTGTTGATGAGGATAGCCCCCTCGCGGATCTGGGCCAGCGCGGCGCGGTCGACCATGCGGCGGGTGCTGGCGTCGAGGGGGACGTGGAGGCTGACGTAGTCGGACTCGCGGAGGAGTTCCTCGTACGAGACCCGGACGGCACCTGCGCGGAGTTCCGCCTCCTCGGGGGCCTGGACGATGTCGTGGTAGAGCACGCGCATCCCGAAGCCCAGCCGGCAGACTTCGCCCAGCCGCTTGCCGATCCGGCCGAAGCCGACGATGCCGAGCGTCCGCCCCAGGATCTCGCGGCCCTTCATCGACGTCCGCGCCGCGTAGTTGCCGGCCTCAAGCTCCTTCATCATCGACGGGAAGTGCTTGGAGAGGCCGATCATCATGGCGATGGCGTGCTCGACCACGTCCTGCGTGTTGGCGCCCGGCGTGTAGATCACCTGGACGCCGCGCGCGGTGGCCGCGGGGATGTCGATGTGGTCGAAGCCGACGCCGTGACGGCCGACGGCGCGGAGCCTCGGCGCGCGGTCGAGCAGCCCGGCGTCGATCGACCCCGCGGTGCGGGTGATGATCGCGTCGGCGTCGGCCACGGCGGCCTCGACCGCGGCGCGGTCCTTCGGGTCGACCATCCGCATGTCGGCGGCCTCGCGGACCAGGCGCAGGCCCGCCTCGTCCATGCTGGTCAACATCACGACGATCGGCCGATTCGACATGCGTGGCGTCCGGGGGCTGGAGGCGTCGGGCGATGCGTCGCTGACGCCCGGTGAGCGGGGGACTATCATGGGGAGGCCCGGCCGACGGCGCCGGGTCGGGACGCCTCCAGGATAAGTCGCGACATGACGAGTGACAATCGGTGGGCGCGACGCGGCCCCGCGCTGGCGGCGCTGGCGGCGGCGCTGGCCCGGCTGGCCGTGATCCTGGCCGACGGCGCCCGGTTCGACGACCCGGACAACTACCTCCCGCTCGCCCGCGCGGTCGCCTCGGGCGACGGCCTGACCTTCAAGGGACGCGCGACCGCCTATCGCCCTCCCCTCTACCCCGTCATCCTGGCCCCGCTGACCGTCCTGGAGGGGGACCGCCCGCGCGTCGGGCTGACGCTGCTGCACGTGGCCCTCGGCGCGGGGACGGCCGCGCTCGCGGTGGTCGCGGCGCGACGCTTGGGGGCGTCGCCCCGCCGGGCGCTGGTCGCGGGGCTGATCGTCGCCTATGACCCTGTCCTCGCGTGGCAGGCGAAGTCCGCGATGACGGAGACCCTGGCGGCCTTCCTCGCGGCGCTGGCGGTGGCCCTGGCGGCGGGGCGTCGGCCTGTCGTCGCCGGCGGGGCGCTCGGGTTGGCGAGCCTCGCCCGCCCCAGCCTGCTCCCCGGCGCGGGCCTGGTCGCGCTGGCCGCGGCGATATTCGCGCCCGGCGATCGTCGCGAGCGGCTCCGGCGCGCGGGGCTGCTGGCCGTGGGCGTCGGGGGCGTCATGCTGCCCTGGGGCGCGCGGAACCAGCTCGCGATGGGGGAGTTCGTCGTCACGACCACCCACGGCGGCTACACCCTGGCGCTGGCGAACAACGAGGTCTACTATCGCCAGGTGCTCGACGGCCCGCCGGGGGCGGTCTGGACCGGCCCGGAGCAGCGGGAGTGGTGGGACGACGTGAACCGTCGCATGGCGGGCCTACCCGAACCCGAGGCCGATCGTCGGCTCCGCGACGAGGTCGTCGCGCTGGCCCGTCGCGAGCCCCGGACGTTCGCCCGCGCTTGCCTGTCGCGCCTGGCCACCTTCTGGAGCCCGCTCCCCGCCGCCGGGGTCTACGGGACGACGGCCAGGCTCGCGACGTTCGTCTGGACGGCCCCCCTATGGATCGCCCTGGCCCTCGGCCTGGCGCGGCGGGAGTTCCGAAGCTGGCCGGGCGTGGCCGCCCCCGCGTTGATCGTCGGGCTGACGGTCGTCCACGCCTTCTACTGGACCGACCTCCGCATGCGCGCGCCGATCGTCCCGGCCATCGCCGTGGTCGCCGCCTTGGCGACGGTCGGCCGCCGGCGATCGTGAGCGGTCAGACGAGGGCGGTCTCCTGCTCCGACGGCTCGGCGGCCGGCTTGCGGCGGAAGACGACCCAGCGAGACATCGAGAAGCTGATGCCGGTGGCGACCACGATGCCCACCACGGCCGCGGCAAGGCGGTGTCGCGCGAAGACGCCGAAGCGGCTAGGGAGGTACAGCCGCAGCGTCAGGCTCACCAAGATCCCGAGCGCGTTGCCCACGGCGTAGGTGAGATACTGCCGGACGATGGAGCCTTCGCGGGTGTCGTTGAAGGTCAGCCGGCGGTTGAGCAGGAAGTTCCACGACATCGCCGCCCAGATGGAGATACACCCGGCGACGAACATCGCCCCGTGCGCCCCGGCCGAGGCCTCGCTCGCCGAGCCGAACCCGGCGGAGGCGAACAGCCACAGGAGCACGCCGTAGAGCGACAGGTCGACCACCATGCCCGACGCGCCCACGACGCAGAACTGCACCAGGCGCGAGAGCGTCCCGAAGCGATGGTCGAGCACCCGCTTGAGCTGCCGCAGGTCGTCCAGCCCCACGGCGTCGATGCGGCGCCTGTCCTCCGCGCCGGTGTGGACCGGCACGTCCAGGAGCGTGCCGGAGCACCACGTCAGGACGTCCAGCAGGATGTGCGAGCCCGGCGCGAACCGCTTCTCGGTCACGAGCGAACGGACGGCCGACCGCCGCAGCGCGGCCAGCCCGGAGAGGCCGTCGGACGTCCCCAGGGCCAGGCGGCCCAGGATCGCCAGCGTCCGGCCCCGCACGCCCCCCAGGCTCCAGAGCTTCCGGCCGCTCCGGGGGACGCCCACCACCACGTCGGCGTCGCCGTCGCGGAGCGCCTCGTACACCTGGAGGATCGCCTCCGGCGCGTACTCGCGCGCCGGGTCCAGCACGATGAGCACCTCGCCCCGCGCCGCGGCCAGCCCATGTCGCAGCAGGCTGACGTGGTTCGCCGCGTCGTCGACGACCTGGACCATCGGGTGGACGGCCAGCGAGAGCCGATCGACCGCCGCGCGATCGGCGAACACGACCTCGACCTCGTCGACCCCCTCCTGCTCCATCAACAGACGCTGATAGGTCGCCAGCTCGCCCTTGCGGAACGGATCGTCCCGCGTGGCGGGGACGATCAGGCTGATTTGGCTCATTCGGGTGGTCCTGAAATCCTTTCGGTCGCGGCGCTCAGTCGTCGAGCGCGGCGTCGATCCATCCCCCGCCCAGCACCATGTCGTCCTGGTAGAGCGTGACGACCTGGCCGGGCGCCACCGCGGGCTGGGGCTCGTCGAACCGGACGCGGGCGCGGCCGTCGGGCAGCGGCTCGACCGTGGCGGGCGTCGCCCGGTGCCGGGCGCGGATCTGGGCCAGGCACCGGGCCGGCCCCTCGGGCTCCGGGCCCTGCCAGTTGAACCGCGAGGCCACCAGGCCCGGCCGGGTCAGCGACCCCTTCTTGCCGATCGTCACCGTGCGCGACAGCGGCTCGATCTGGACCACGTAGCGCGGTTCGCCCACCGCGAGGCCCAGCCCACGGCGCTGGCCGACGGTGAACTTCTCGATGCCGTCGTGCTCGCGGAGGACGCGGCCCTCCTCGTCGACCAGCCGGCCGGACGTCTCGGCGTCGGGGCGGCGGCGGCGGACGAACCCGAGGTAGTCGTCGTCCGGGATGAAGCAGATCTCCTGGCTCTCGGCCTTGTCGTGGACCGGGAGGTCCAGCTCGCGAGCCGCGGCGCGCACGTCGGCCTTGGACAGCTCGCCGACCGGGAACAGCACGCGGTCGAGCAGCTCGCGCGAGAGGCCGGAGAGGACGTAGGACTGGTCCTTGTCGCGGTCGAGCCCGCGGGCGACCCGGCGCGTGCCGTCGGGCGCCTGGGCGATCCGCGCGTAGTGGCCGGTGGCGACGAAGTCGGCCCCGACCTGCTTGCCGTACTCCCACAGCCGGCCGAACTTCAGCCAGATGTTGCACATCACGCAGGGGTTCGGCGTGCGGCCCGAGAAGTATTCGTCGACGAAATAGTCCTGGATGCGGCCGAAGTCGGCCTCGAAGTCCAGGGCGTAGAACGGCACGTCGAGTCGGTCGGCGACACGGCGGGCGTCCAGCGCGTCGGCGATGGAGCAGCAGGTCTTGGCGCGGCGCTCCTCGGACTCGCCGTGGGCGCCCGTGCGCATGAACAGGCCGACGACGTCGTAGCCGTCGGACTTCAGCAGGTGGGCGGCGACGGAGCTGTCGACGCCGCCGCTCATCGCCAGGACGACGCGACGGGGCATGATCGGGGCTCCGGGGGTGGGGACGGGCGCGCCGCCCGGGCGGGGCGGCGC
>NZ_JBBCIR010000043.1:0-3973 GCF_037189885.1 Paludisphaera sp. | reverse complement strand
TCTCGGCTGCACGCGCCAGCCAGCGACGTGCAGCCGAGACGGCCGCACCACAACAAGCCCTCTGTTACGCCCCCCTCGTCCGGCCTTCGGCCACCTTCTCCCCCGAGGGGAGGAGGGATATTCGTCATCGCCCCACGCGGGGTGTTTTCGATCGAGCGAGGGGAGCCATGGCGACCGCGACCCGGACGGAAGCGACCGGCCCCGCGACGGGCGGCGAGACGCGCATCCTCGCGGCGGGCGTCTCGTGGGGATTCTACGAGCGCTTCGTCGACGGCCTGCCCGAATCGTCCCCCGTGCGCGCGGCCTTCGACGGCGAGGACATGGAGATCATGGTCAAGGGCCCGATCCACAGGGAGTTCCGCTCGCTCCTGGGCCGGTTCGCGGAGGAGGTCGCGGGCGAGGTCGGCATCCCCTTCGATGAGATCCGCGACTGGATCACGGCCGACGACGCCCTGGATCGCCCCGCCTGGTCGCGCCGCCTTCGCGCCTGGGCCGCCGCGCGGGCCCGCTGAACGCCATGTCGGCCCCCTGGGTGGATGTCGTCCGCCCGGCCAGGGTTGCGAATCTGGAGAAGGTGGGCAAAAATAAAGCCCTGGTCGGCGAGACGATGGGCGAGGCATCCGGGAGGGGACACGATGACGATTCGCGCGCGGCGCGGGCGGTCGAGGCGGCCGGGGTTGGAGAGGCTTGAGGGGCGGGCGCTCTTGAACGCCTCGATCGACATCGCGGACGACGGCTCGATCGTCTACAGGACCGACCCGGCCGCGCCGCAGTCGCTCCTGGTGAGCACGACGGGCGGGGTCTACACGTTCGCGGTCAATCCGGGCGAGCCGCCGATCGACGTGACGAACAACTCGTCGCTGGTCGTGACGGGGGACGGCACGAGGACTGTCACCGTGGCGAACCCCTCCGGCGGCATCCGGATCGAGGCCGCCTCGGCCGGGCAGACGATCCGCGTGCGGAGCACCGCGCTGCCGATGGTGATCGACCTCCAGGCCGATTCCGAGCGGGTGATCCTGGGCGACGACCAGGGGGCCGGCGCCGTGGGCCTGCGGGCGCTCGCGGCGTCGATCACCGTGGCGTCGGCGTCGACCTTCACGTCCAACAGCCTGACGGTCGACGACGGCGCGGCGACCTACGGCCCGGGCGTCAGGCCGACGTACCGTATCACCTCGACGGCCATCGCGGCCCCCTCGGCGACGGGCTTCGTCGGCGTCTCGTACACCGGCCTGGCGCGGGTGACGCTGAAGGGGACCTCGGCCGCCTCGGTCGACAGCCCGCTGTACCTGGTCACGGGGACGGCCGGGGGCGTCGTCACCACGATCGACGGCTCGGCCGGGCCCGCGAGCCGCGACTTCTCCGTGGTCGGCACGTCGTCCTCCCCGGGGAGCATGCTCAGGCTCCTCTCGGCCGGGTCGGCGAACCTCTACGTCTCGTCGATGGACTCGCCGGTCTACTTCAACGCCGGGAACGGCCGCTCGACGGTCCAGGTCGAGGCCGTGCGCGGCGGCGCCTCCTACGGGCTCGATTCGGACCTCGTCCTCAACGGCGGCGGCGGGACGATCGACGTCCAGGTCTCCAACTTCTGGAACACCGGCGCGCGCCGGGGGAACCCGAACTGGGCCCTGGGGCTCGCCTCGCCCACGTCGCCCTACGCGGTGATGCGCGACTCGACCAACCCGAACGTCGGCGGCCTGTTCTTCCGCCCGGGCGAGGTCCACAGCCTCGGGCTGAACGCCACCGGGAACCGCGGCGCGTCGCTGCTGGTCGACTTCCGCGACGGCGACCCGCTCCCCACCGGCTCGGCGCCCGCGTCCAACGCCCCTCGATCGGGGCTGACCTACGTCGGCGCGGCCGGGCTGGGGGCCGGCGCGGGCTACGCCCTGGCGTTCGTCGGCTCGCCGCCGGCGGGGGCCTTCGCCAGCCAGGCCCACACGGCGTTCCCGCTCTATCGCGGCCAGATCGAGATGGTCGCGGCCGACGGCGGCACCCGGAGGGTGGCGTATCAGCTCGACCCCGCCGCCCCGCTGTTCGACGACTCGGCGGCCGTCGAATCCTACCGCTGGTTCTACGACATCATGAACGGCGGGAACGTCCCCCCCGAGACCGACTCGACGCTGGGCGTGATCGACTCGCTCTCCACCGTCATCCAGGGGCAGGGGCTGATGCTGCGGGAGGCGAACCCCGCCGTGCGCCTGGCCCGCTATTTCGTCGCCGGCAAGACCGACGTGCGGATCTCGCGGGGATGGTCCCTCGGCACGGTGACGACCGTGCTGGACTACTCGCCGGAGCGCCTGACGAACCCCGACGGCACCACCACGATCCCCCCGGTCGTCGGGCTGTCGACGCTCATGATCGACGACGCCTCGCCGCAGTCGACGCCCAACGACGACGTCGTGCAGCTCCACGCCGCGCCGCCGGGGACGTCCATCTTCGTCGTCCAGAACTTCGGGGCCGACTCCGCCTACGTGAGGCTGACCGGCCTCGAGGGCGTGATCGGCGTGGGCCTGGACGCCGGCACGAGCAGCACCGAGGGCCAGCCCGACACGGACACGCTGTACATCGACGCGGGGGGCCTGCGCCTGGGCGCCGCCAACATCGTGGGCCTGGGGCCGAACGCGATCCAGATCCCGGCGCTGGCGCCGGAATCCGCGACGGTCTCGGCGAGGAACTACGAGGAGGTCCGCGTCGCCAACTCGTCCGCCCCCATGTTCGAGGCGCGGCCGACGGCGATCGCGGCGACGGCCCAGGTCCCGCTGGTCGACGTCACCGCGGGGATCCTGATCGCGACCATCCCCGGGCTGACGTTCGCGGGGCTGACGGCCACGATCGCCTGGGGCGACGGCACGGCGTCGCTCGGGATCATCCAGGCCGTCCCCGGCTCGCCCGGGACGTACCGCGTGATCGGCTCGCACACCTACGGCCGGTCGGGCGTCTTCACGCCGGTCATCCGGCTCTCGGGGACGTCGGACGCCCGGACGGTCGTGTCGAACGTGGGGGTGACGTTCGAGGTGTCCGGCACGTCCGGCACGACCGCCCCCGCGCCCAGCCTGGGCGTCTTCCTGACGCCCGGGAGCGACTCCGGGGTCTCCTCGTCCGACCTGATCACGAACGTCGTCCGGCCGACCTTCGTCGGGGCCTCGGGCTCGCCCGGGGCGCGGATCGACCTCTACGCCGCGGCGCGCGGCGGGGGCCCGCTCATCCCCCTGGGATCGACCACGGCCGACGCCTCGGGCGGCTGGGCGATCACCGCGGCGGCGCCGCTGATCGACGGCGATTACACCATCCAGGCCGTCTCCACCACCGCCTCGACCGCGGCGAACGGCACGGCGAACCTCGCCGGGCCCCTCCGGATCGACACCCTGGGCCCGAGGGTCTGGGGCGTGGCGGTCGACCCGCTGGCCCGCGCGGTCCAGATCTACATCCGCGACCACGGCGGCGCCGGGGACGCGGGCTCGGCCCTGTTCGCGGCCGAGCTGCCGGGCAATTACGTCTTCGGCCCGATGGGCGTCCAGTCCGTTCAAACGGCCCCGCCGTGGCCCGCGACGGCCACCGTCGTCACCCTGCGGACGGCCCGCCCGATCCGCCAGGGCGCGCACACGCTGACGATCCTCTCGGGCCGCAACCTCGCGACCGGCCAGGGCATCTTCGACGCCGCCGGCAACCCGCTCGACGGCGCGTACGCCGGGAGCTTCCCCTCCGGCGGCGCGAACACCGCCCGGGACTTCCGCGCCCGCCTGACGATCCGCAACAACCGCCTCGCCTCCATCCTCCCGGCCTGACCGGGGGGGAGACAGGCCCGAAGCCGCGGGACCAGGGCGGGGATGGTCATCCCTTCTCCCCTCGTGGTGCTCTGTCGAAAACAATCCCGGGCCGGTGTTCGTAGAAGGGGCATGAAGACCAAGAGCCAGACGACCCGGCCCATGACCAAGTCGGTGCTGCGGCTGGCGCGGGAGGCCGTCGGGATCGCCCG
>NZ_JBBCIR010000042.1:0-70298 GCF_037189885.1 Paludisphaera sp. | reverse complement strand
GGGGGGGCCCCCGCGACCGCCTCTTCGGAAAGGGCGGTCGCGGAGGGCGCGAACCCGAGCCGGGGCCGATCGGTCCCTCATGGCGTCGAGTCCGCGCCCCCAGGATCATCCCGCGTAGCGCGGGGAGGTGTCCCATGTCCACCGCCGTCAAGACCCGCAAGACCAAGTCCAAGGCCAAGTCCAGCGACAAGGCCGAGAGGAAGTCCGACCGCATCGAGGCCCAGGACGCGCCGCGAGGCGTCGAGGAAGCCGTCCCGTCCCACGTCGTCGGCAAGCCGGCCGAGGTCGAGCCGACCGAACGCGCCTACAGCCACGCCGAGGAGCCCGAGGCCGCCCTCCGCTCCGCCGAGGCCCCGGACGCCGGCTACGGCCGCTGCACCGAGTCCTCCGATTGGGAAAACCGCGGGCGAAGCTGACCAAGGAGCGGAGCGGTCGGGCCAGGAACTTCGGGCCCTCAAGGCCCCACCGCACCGTCCCACCGGCGGGCCTCCCGCCGGCAGAGCGACGCCCCAGCATCCCAGCGACTCGCGAAGAGACGGCCGAGGGCCCCGCGCCCTCGGCCGTCTCCTTTTCGTTACGACGCCCTTCCGTCGAGCGGAAGGCGGGGCCTCATTCCCCCAGTTCTTCCCGCACGACGGCCCAGGCCAGCTCCAGGGCGTCGGGGATCTTGGCGGGGTCCTTGCCGCCGGCCTGGGCCATGTCGGGCCGGCCGCCGCCGCCGCCGCCGACCGCCGGGGCGACCTTCTTGAGCCACTGGCCGGCGTGCCGGCCCTTGGCGACGAGGTCCTGCGAGAACGCCGAGACCAGCGACACCTTGCCGTCGACCGCGGCGATCAGCAGGACCGCCAGGTTCTCCGGGCGCTTCCGACGCAGGCCGTCGATCAGGACGCGCATCTCGTCGAGGTTCGCCTCCACGGCGGCGATCACCACCGCGGCCTCGCCGGCGGCCCGCGCGGCGGCCAGCAGCTCGTCGGGCGTGGCCTTCGGGCCGGACTCGGGCTTGCGCTGGGCGGCCTGCTTCTTCAGCGTCTTGACCTCCTCCAGCAGCGCCGCGATCCGCCCGCCCACCTGCGCCGGGGGGACCCGCAGCGTGGCGGCGACTTCCGCCAACGCCTCCTCCTCCTGGCGCACGAAGTCCAGCGCCGCCTGGCCGGTCAGGGCGATGATCCGGCGCGTCCCCGCGGCGACCGACTCCTCCCCCAGGATCTTGAACGGGCCGACCTGCCCCACGCTGTCCAGGTGGGTGCCGCCGCACAGCTCGCGGGAGAAGTCCCCCATGCGGACGACGCGGACGATCTCCGGGTACTTCTCGCCGAACAGGGCCATCGCCCCCAGGTTCCTGGCCTCGGCGATCGGCATCAGCTTCCAGTCGACCGGGGCGGCCGTCATC
Organism: Paludisphaera sp.; assembly: GCF_037189885.1. NCBI lineage: Bacteria > Pseudomonadati > Planctomycetota > Planctomycetia > Isosphaerales > Isosphaeraceae > Paludisphaera > Paludisphaera sp. The sequence goes on along the minus strand of NZ_JBBCIR010000042.1, from coordinate 68,908 downwards.
ACCAGCTCGTTGACGGTCTTCTCGATCGCCTGGAGCCGCTCCTTGCCGACGGCCTCCGGGTTGGAGAAGTCGAACCGCAGCCGGTCGGGCTCCACCTTGCTGCCGGCCTGCTGGGCGTGCTTGCCCAGGTGCTTGTGGAGCGCGTTGTGCAGCAGGTGCGTCGCCGAGTGGGCCCGGCGGATCGCCTGCCGGCGCCCGGCGTCGACCGTGGCCGTGGCCTCGGCGCCGACGTCCAGCCGGCCCTCGACGACGCGGCCCAGGTGCAGCGTGAAGTCGTTCTCCTTCTTGGTGTCCTCGACCTCGAACAGGAAGCCGTCGCCGACGATCGTCCCGGTGTCGCCGACCTGCCCGCCCGACTCGCCGTAGAACGGGGTGCGGTCCAGGACCACGGCGACCGGCGGCCCGGCGGCGCCGGCCGCGGCGGAGTCCGCCAGCCTCCCCTGCTCCAGGACGCCGATCACCTTCGCGGGGGCCTCGGTCGCCTCGTAGCCGAGGAACTCCGAGCCCTTGTTGTAGGCCTCCTTCAGGGTGTCGAGCGGGCCGGTGGCGAAGACGTCGGCGGCCTCGGCGGTGCCGCGCGAGACGGCGGCGAACGCCTTGCGGGCCTCCTCGAAGCCCGTCTGGTCGATGCGGAGGTTCTGGTCGGCGGCGAGGCTCTCGGTGACCTCGACGGGGATGCCGTAGGTCGAGTGCAGGTCGAAGGCGTCGCGCCCGGACACCACGTCGGAGCCGGCCGCCTTGGTCTTGCGGAAGGTGTCGCTCAGCAGCCGCATCCCGTTCTCCAGGTTGCGGAGGAACCTCTCCTCCTCCTCCCGGATGGCGTGCTGGACCCGCGGCACGCTGTCGACCAGGTCGGGGTAGCCCCCCTTCATGGCCTCGGCGACGACCGGGGCGAGCGTGTACAGGAACGGCTCGCGACGCCCCATCTGATAGGCGTCCAGCACGGCGCGGCGGAGCAGCCGCCGGACGACGTACCCCTGCTTCTCGGGGCCGGGCCGGATGTTCTCGTGGAGGCAGAACATCAGCGTCCGGGCGTGGTCGCTGGCCCGGCGGATCCGGACGCCGTCGAGGGTGTCCTTGACCTGGGCGTAGTCGACCCCCAGCGCGTCGGCCGCGGCGGCGACGATCGGCACGAAGAGGTCGATCTCGAAGTTCGACCTGGCCCCCTGGAGCGCCGCGGCGGCCCGTTCCAGGCCCATGCCGGTGTCGATGTTCTTGTTCGGCAGCGGCTCCAGCTGGCCGGGGCCGACGCGGTTGAACTGGGTGAAGACGAGGTTCCAGATCTCGACTTCCTCGATGCCGTCGCCGTGGTAGAAGATCTCCGAGCAGGGCCCGCAGACCCCGTTGGGTCCGTGGGTCGGGGCGCCGGCGGGCCAGAAGTTGTCGTCCTCGCCCATCCGCTTGATGCGGTCGGCCGCGACGCCCACCTCCTTGTTCCAGATGTCGAACGCCTCGTCGTCGTCCTGGTAGACGGTGAAGGTGAGGCGGTTCGGGTCGATCTTCAGCGTGTCGACGAGGAACTCCCACGCCCAGTGGATGGCCTCGCGCTTGAAGTAGTCGCCGAACGAGAAGTTGCCGAGCATCTCGAAGAACGTCATGTGCCGCGGGGTGCGGCCGACGTTCTCGATGTCGCCGGTGCGGATGCACATCTGGCAGGTGGTGGCGCGCTTGAAGCTGGGGTCGCCCAGCCCCATGAACTCGCGCTTGAACTGGTTCATCCCGGCGGGGGTGAACAGGACCGTCGGGTCGTTCGGCGCCAGCACGTCGCTCGGCTTGCGGACGCAGCCCTTGGAGGCGAAGAATTCCAGGTACGCTTCACGAAGGTCGTCGGTTTTCATGGGTGGTCCGCGGGCGCTCGGGACGTGATGGCCGCGCGGCGCGCGACGGCCCCAGGCCCCCCATTGTGCGGGACGACGCCCGAACGGACAAGGCGGGTCGACCGGGGCGGGGGCCGCGACGGCGCCGGGAGACGTCAACGCGGGGGAAACACGCCTTCGTCGATCAGGGCCCGGCGGAGATCGATGCGGAAGTCGAGATTGATGGCCGGCACCTCGACTGTCGCCCGCCCGCTCGCCGTCCGGCCGACCAGCATGGGGCCCGACCAGCGGAAATGCCGGCCCCAACCCTGGCGACGAGGATGGAACAGTGGCGTGATCCGTCCGCTGGCCGGATCAACCCCCGCGATGTTTGGCCCCTTGTGCAGATTGCAAGAGAAGCACGCGAGGCAGAGATTGCCCGACGCCGTCGCGCCGCGATGCTGTTGGGCGATGATATGATCGATCTCGAAGGGGAGGTCATCATCCGAGGCCGCGAGCCGACAATATTCGCATCGCCCATCGGCCCGCTCCCACACGAGACTCTCAAGGGCGGGGTCCATGTCGTCGCGGTCCTCGGCCTATTTCGCGTCCGACTGGCCTTTCCCGAGCGCCAGCCTCGCCTTGGATTTCATGAGCGAAAGCATGTGGCCGACCCGCTCATAGTTGTCGATCTCGGCGGCCTCGTCCGGAGTTAGGACGCCGGCATTTGCCCTCGCGAGGAGCGCCTTCATCCGGTCCTCGTCGGCACGGTCGAAGCCGAGGGCCAGGATCGCGCGGGCGCCGTCGGCATCCCAGGAGGATCGCTCGGACTGCAGGATGCGGCCGAAGATATCCATCTCGCTCGTGCCGGCATGGACCGTGGACATGGTCGGTTGCCCTCCCGATGAAAAGAAGCCGGCGGGCGCGATCCTCGTCCGCGGATGCGTCCCGGCCCACGGACAGCATTATAGTCGGTCCCCCGCCGCCGGGTCTTCGAGCCTCCGGGGCAAAAGGCCGGGGGGCGTCGCGACGACCCCCGGAGAGGCCGAGGGACGCCCCCGGTTCGCGGTCGGTCCGGCGGTCACGCGCGACGCATGTGGGCCATCGGCCCGCGCGGGGCGAAGGACAGCGGCCGGAAGGCTTGCGGCCGGAAGGCGGGCCGGGGGAACGCGGCCATCCGCGCGGGTGCCGGCCGCGCCGCGACCGGCCTGGGGAGGCGACGCCCCGCGAACGGACCGGCCATCGCGAGCCGTCGGGCGAACCGCGGCCCCGCCGGTGCCTCGGCGATCGGCGCCGGGACGTTCGCGGGCGGGGCGACGGCCGTCGCCCGCGCGATGGGCGAGGTCGGCGCGATCGCGACGGCCGCCGCGGCGGGGGGTGCCGGGGTCGCGGCCGCCACCGGGGCCGGCGCGGGCGCGATGGGGATCGGCGTGGGCGCCGCCGGGGGCGTCACCACCCGGCCATTGGCGAGTTGGACCGAGGGGGCCGTCTTGTTCGCGAACGAGATCAGCCCGAATGGCAGGCCGCCAAGGGTCGGGGATATCGCGCCCGCGGCCAGGTCGGCCCCGGAGACCCCGCCGATCGGCGCCGCGGGCGACTCGCCCACCACGACCATGGCGTCGACGGCGATCGTGTCCTCGATGACGTCGATCCCGCTGAACCGGACGAACTGGGAGATCGTCGGCCCGTTCGGGACGTGATTATTGGTCGTGACGATGTTCCCCGCGCCGGGGACGGGGCCGAGGAGGTACGTCTGGTTGTAGCCCGCCCCACCCCCGCCGACGAGTTGGAGGGTGTCGTCGGTCCCGGCGGTGCCGACGACCTCGATCCCGCCGACCGGGTCGACCACCCCGCCCGGGGTGTTGGTGATGATGAACACGTTCTCCCCGGCCCCGCCGATGAGAATCGACGTGCCGTCGTCGCCGTCGACATGGAACGTGTTCCGCCCCGGGCCGCCTCGGAGGACGTTGTGCCCGCCGCCCCCCAGGATGACCTGATTCTGGCTCCCCAGCCCCGGCGAGGCGAAGGCGTCGGCCGAGGCGTATAGACGGTCGTCGCCGTCTCCCGCGATCAGCTCGTTGTCCCCCAATCCGCCGACGAGCATGTCGTCCCCGGAGCCGCCGTCGAGGACCAGCGTCCCGTGGAAGCCCGTGCCGAACATTATGTTGTTCGACGCGCCGCCGGTGAGGCTCGCCCCCTCCACGCCGAACAGGCGGATCGAGCCGAGCATCCCCAGGCCGGCCATCCCGGAGCCGGCCGGCGAGATCGAGAGCCGGCCCTCGCCCGACGTCCGATCCGGGTCCCTCGGGAGGCCGTTGTTGATCGTGAAGTCGACGTCGGCCACGACCACGATCCGGTCGAGCGACATCAGGCCCCGCAGGTTCGAGGCCGGCCGACCGGCCGGGACGACGGGAGGTTCGTATCGTCCCGTCCCGGCGTCGAAGAGGATCCCGTCCCTGTTGTCCGGCAGGCGGAAGTCGTCCGCGCGCACGATCAGCTCGTCGTTGCCGGCCGACGACCGGATCGTGAAGTTGCGCAGGCCGGTCGCCTGGAGGGCGCGGCCGCCGGGGTTGTCGATCGTGTAGCGGTTCCCGAGGAGCCCGCCGACGTTGTTGGACCGGGAGTCGATCAGGAAGCTACGGACGTTGTAGAAGGAAAGGTTGCTGAAGGCGACCCCGCCGCTGGAACCGGCGATCCGGTTCATGAAGGTGGATTCCGGGGTGATCGTCATCACGTCGCCGTCGTTGGGCGTGATGAGGGCGTAGTTGCCGGAGCCGTTGATCTCGGCCCGTTCCAGGTCGACGGTGAAAAGGGTCGTCCCGTCCTTGATGAACCGGCCCGAAAGGGGGGTCTCCCCGTCGGGCCGGAACTCGCCCGTGCTGGAGTTGAGGGCCTGGACGATCAGCAGGTCGCCGAGGAACGTCGCCTCCCCCCCCGCCCTGTAGGTGAAGGCGCCCCCCGCGACCGGGAGGGAGAAGTCGGCCCCGGCGACGATCGTGAACTCGTCGTCGCCGGCGCCGGAATCGACGGTGAAGTTGGTCAGCCCGGCGGCGACCAGGCCGGGCGCCTCCAGGAGGATCGAGTCGCCGTCGATCCCGGTGTCGAGGACGAAATTGGTGATGTCGAAGAAGGTGAACGGCAGGAGCGTCGCGCCGTCGTTCGTCCCGCTGATGCGGTTCCGCCCCGCGGCCGGGCTGTCGATCGTCAGGTCGTCGACGCCGGGGGGGGTGACGTAGGTGAAATCGAGGATCGGGCTGGCGAACGCGACGGTCTCGATCCGGATGAAGCTGACGGCGGCGCCGCCGCCGATGGCCACGCTCCCCGCGGCGGCGGGCCCCGTCGTCGAGGGGGTGAAGACGACGGGCGCGTTGAAGGCCTGGTTGGCGAACGTCAGCGTGTCGCCGGGGAGCGTCCCCGGAGGGCCGCCGTCGACCGCCCCGCCGCCGGCCGGGACCGGCGACCCGTTGGCGAAGTCGATCGTGATCTGGTCGTCACCGAAGGTGCTGAGGACGTCCCAGGAGGTGATCGACGCGAGCGGGAACGTCGCGATCACGCCGTCGACGTCCACGCGCAGGTTGCCGCCAACGAGCGAGATCCCGATGACGTCGTCGACGAACGTCTGGGCGCCCGTCTCGTCGGTGAACACGTCGCCATTGATGGTCAGCTCGCCGGTGTCCGTGTTGAGGTTCGCCAGGAACGTCTGGATCGTCGACGGCATCACCACCGTGTAGCCGTAGGCGTCCCGCAGGATCGAGGCGTTCAGATCCGTGATGAGCTGACGCGTCGGCGGCGGGCCGATCGTCCGGCCCGGGTTCATCAGGTCGAAAGGATTCAGCGGCGCGGCCGGGAAGGCGGGATCGACGGGGCCCTCGTAGACGTGGAGACCGCCGTTCGTGGTGAACGTGGCGGTCGACCCCGCCCCGGTGAAGACCAGGAGGTCCTCGGCGGGATCGTTCTGGTCGGTCCCCGCCGGGGTCAGGAAGCCCCCCGTGTGGATCGCCAGGCCGCTGTTGGAGGCGATGCCCATCGCGTGGCCCAGCTCGTGGACGATCGTCCGGTAGAAGTCGTTCCCCGTCCCCGCGGCGAAGGTCGCGGTGAAGCGATTCAGCAGGTCGGTGAACTCGGCGTTGTCGCCGGGGTTGGCGTCGAAGTACCAGCCGTTGCCCCCCCCGTCGTCGTCCATCGTGACCTCGGCGGAGAACGGCTTGTCCTGGGCGTCGATGCCGGTGACGCTGGCCTCGCCGCGCGCGCCTCCGCCCAGATCCGAGGCCGAGACCTCCACGACGTACGTGTTCGCCGCGATCGCGTTGCCGGGCGTGCCGACGTTCGCGTAGTTGAAATCGTCGATGACCCGTTCCCACGCCTGGATCGCCGTCTGGACGATCGTCCGGGCGATGGCGGCGTCCGCCCCGTAGGTCGCGTTGAAGTTGTCGGTGTCGGACCCGGCGGAGCCCATGTTGCTCCACACGATCGTCGAGAGCAGCGCGCGGTCCTCGAACCGCTCCACGCCGAGGCTCGGGCGACGCGTCGACCGGCGGTGGGAGGTCGGACGAGCCGCGCGACGGACGAACTTCGGTGGACGCGACATCGTCGGTGCTCCTGGGAAGGTGTCGGGCGAGGTGCGGGTCGGGGGAGCGGATCGGGGGCGCCGGGCCACCCGTCGGCGGCCGGCGCGGCTATATGGGGGCAATGGACAAGATTTGCAGGATGATCAACCTTGTGTCAAGAAAAATCACATGGCGGATTGAATCCGCGCCAAACGGCTGGGGCGCTCCGGATGGAAAACGTTGGCGACTATTCCATGGAGAATGAAAAACGCAAGGGTCGATACATTCCCCGGGAAGCCGGACGGACGCCGCGGGCCCAAACGGGCCGAAGCGGGCGGCGGGCGCGTTCGCGGACCGAGGATGAACCCCATGGATGGGAAGCCGAAGCGACATGACGCGAAAGATTCCAACCCATGTCCACGACGGATCGTTCCGCGAAGCGGCGCAATCGTTTCCGGCTGGAGTCGCTTGAAGATCGCAGCCTGATGAGCGTGCTGATCAACGCCAAGCCGACCCTGGAAGTCATCCCCCAGGGCAACCGCGTCCGCGAGATGCGCGGCGCGATCTATCTCACGCAGCCCACCCCCATCGCCGTGACCGGCACCACGCAGCCCCCGACGTCCGGGGTGCAGGTCCTCGTCCAGATCTTCGCCAAGGACGCCAACGGCAACCTGGTCAACGGCGGCGCGCCGCTGGCCAGCGCCACGCCGGACTTCTCCGGCCAGTACACGGCCACCCTCAGCCTCCCCAGCCGGCTCCGGGCCGACGTCAACACCCTGTTCGCCCGCGTGACGGCCGTCGGGTCGCTGGTCTCGAACGTCCAGATCAACCCGACGACCCTCTCGGGCCTGACGGGCGACCTGACCGTCGACGGCACGACCCTCCGCGACCTGACCGCCACGATCAACAACCCGGCGACGACCGGGACGCTGACCGGCGGGTTCGTCACCCCCGCCACGCCGATCACCGGCATCGGCGGCACCATCACCACGCCGGCGTTCCCGATCGACACCCCCGGCGGCCCCGGCACCGCGGGCCCGGCCGTGAGCACGCTGCTCGGCGGGACCGGGACGCTCGACCCGCAGGTCGGCACCATCGTCGGCGGCGCGATCAACTCGCCCGGGTCGACCAGCACCCTGACCGACGGCACCGGCGCCATCGACCCGACCACCGGCGCGTTCACCCAGACCGGGACCGCCGCGATCGCCGCGACGACGGGCACCTCCACGCTCAACATCAGCGAGGTCGCCGTCTCCGAGCCGATCACGATCGTCGTCCACCAGTCGCGCCCCGGCCCCGGCTCCACGATCCCCGTCAGGTCGCAGGAGCAATTCGCCCGCGGCGAGGCCGGCTCGCGGATCCACGGCCGCCCGACGGGCCCCCGCGCCCTCGCCGCCCGCGCCCTCGCCGGCCGCGGCCGCCCGAGCTGACGCCGCGACTCCGCCTCGCCGAGCGACGGCGCGCCCCCGGACGCGCCGTCGCTCTCGCGCGCGCCCGACCCGACGGCCTCCCGAGATAAATTCCGAGATTCGTGAAATCCCGCCGAGCCCGCCGCGGACCATGCAGGTGTTCGATGTCGACGCTCCTTGACAATCCGGAAGCAGTCGAGGATCGCGGGGCGACGGCCTACGAAGCTGATCGTCCTGGGGCCGGCCTCTTGTGGCGCGAACGGACGGGACGCCCGCGCCACAACTAAAGAGGGCCCCCGGCCCGATCCCGGCCCCTCTCCCGCCGGGAGAGGGCGGGCGCGCCAGCGGCGGGTGAGGGTCGTCGGATTTCGGGAATAGCGCCGGCCGCGCCGATGATGAACCGTCGCGATTCCCGAAACGCCCAGGCCCTCACCCGGCGGGAGAGGGGACGCGCGTTTCACGCTCGCTGGGCGAAAAACCACTTCGAAAACGACGAACGAAGCCAAGTCAACATAGCCCCAAACCGCCACCACCAAACATCTTAACCCGCGCACGGCAAAAACGACGGCGCGCGAACGAAGCCACCACGCGGAGTCGCCGGGCGCGAAAGGCAGCCTCACGCGGCGCTTGAAGCGCCGGCGGGGGCCTCGTAGCATCGGCCGGTTGGACTCAACCACGTTCGGCGCGACGATCGAGGCGACGACATGACTGGCCTGCCCCTGCTGCTGCTCCTGGCGACGACGACCGCGACGGGGCCGGACTCCGAGGCGCTGGTCGGCTATCGGCACGGGGCGATGGAGCTGGCCGGGCCTTGCGACCGCCGCGTCGCCGTCGACCCGGTCTGGGTCTACGCCTATCCGAAGCTAAGGCTTCGATACCGCGCGACCGGGATGCCGGGCGACGATTCGGCGGTGCTGACCCTCTCGCCGGGGAGCGTCGGCCCGGTCACGCCCGGGGCGACGAACCCGGAGAATCCCTTCGTCGCCGGCATGCCCGTCCCGGCCGTCCTCGCGCGAGACCTCGCGGCGGACGGGGAGAGCCACGCGCTGGAGGTCGACCTTCGCGACCAGATGAGAACGCCGCAGATCCACGAGCTTCGCCTCGCCCTCCCCGAAGGGGCCACGCTCCACGTCGAGGAGTTGACGTTCGTCGGCGGCCCGGACCTCCTGCCGGGCGAGGCCCCCGCCCTCCCGCCGGACGCGACCGCCTGGGACGTCGAGGGGCCGATCGCCGAGGGCGCCTGGCGCGGGACGACGATGCGCGGGGAGGAGTCGGTCCGAGTCGTCGGCGAGCCCCGCGCGGGGCGGTCGTTCCTCCTGGCGATCGCGCCCCACTTCGCCACCGTCCGCGAGTTCGCGGCGGGCGCGCCGGCCGATCAGATCCGCGTGAAGGAGAGCCACGAGACGGCCGACGTGATCGCCCGGGTCACCTACGCCGACGGCGGCTGGGACGAGCAATACCCCCTCTCTCTCGCCGAGCGTCGCCACGTCCTGACGAACAGGACGCCCGCCCTGTACGCCCTGGAACTGGACGCCGATCGCCCCGTCGCGAGCGTGGAGCTGCGCGACCGGAGCCCGCACGTCCAGTTGTTCGTCGCCGCCGCGGGGATCTCGGACGAGCCGCCGCCGGCGTCCGTCGAGCCGCTCCCCGCCGCGTCCCCTCGCGAGCCCGGCGAGCCGGGGCCCCCCGCCGAGGTCGTCCTGGGCCATCGCATCGCCGGGATCCCGGAAGGGGTCGTCTCCGCGAAGTCCTCCACGACCCCCGCGCCGGCCGGGACTCGCGCCACGTTGGAGTTGAAGAACGTAGGCGCGGAGGCCGTCGACTTCACGCTGACGTTCCCCCGCGCGACGATCCGGGCTTCGGACGACCCGGCGGACGTCGCCTATCTGTTCCCGAAGCGCGGGACGATCATCGCGACCGACGAGCGGACCTGGGAGGCCCCGTACAACGCCGCCTTCCCGCTCCAGTTCCTCGACGTCTTCGCCCCCGCCGCGAACCGGGGGGCGGCGGTCATCGTGTGCGACACCGAGGGCCGCGACAAGGCGTTCCGGCTCTCCAAGGCGGGCGCGACCGTCACGGTGGAGGTCGACCATCGGGTCCACCTGGAGCCCGGCGAGACATGGCGGGCGCCCGAGGCCCGCGTCGCCCCCCACGGCGGCGACTGGCGCGAGGGCTTCGCGGCCTATCGCGGCTGGCTGTCGACGTGGTACAGGCCCCAGGGCCCCCGCCCCGCCTGGCTCCGCTCCGCGTTCTGGGCCCGTCGCGACTACCCCGTCGGCGGCTCCGGCGAGCTGTTCGACGTGAAGCGAGGCCGCTACACCTTCGACGCCCTCATCGAGGACGGACGCCAGTTCGGCGGGATCGACTTCATCGACATCTCCGGCTGGGCCATGTCGGAGGCCGTCGGCCGCGTCGGCGACTACCCGATCGAGCTGGGAGGCGCGGCCGACCTCGCCCGCAACATCGCCGAGGCCCGCGACGAGGGGGTCCCGACCGGCCTCTACTTCGAAGGCTACCTGATCGACAAGAGGTCCGAGGTCGGCAAGCTTCTGCAAGGGCGCTCGCAACTGATCGGCAAGGACGGCGAGGGCGTCTGGTGGGCCGGCGGCGAGGCGACCGAGTTCTTCGCCTGCCCCTACGAGCCCGAATGGCGGGCCTTCCTGGCTCGCCGGGTGGCGGAAGTCGCCGCCGAGGTCGGCGCGGCGGGGGTCTACCTGGACGAGTTCGGCTTCGGCGGCAAGATCTGCCACTCCGCCGACCACGGCCATCGGCCGGGCGTCGACACCCTGCGGGGGGAGATCGAGGCCGCCGCCGCCGTCCGCCGCGAGCTGGAGGCGGCCGGGGCGGGAGACACGATGATCTACATCGAGGAGACCCCGCCCGACGCCGCGGCCCCCCACTTCGACGCCGCCTTCTGCTACGCCCTCCCCTTCACCGACTCCCGCCAGTCGCCCCTGAAGCTGAACCTCTCGCGGTTCGCCTTCCCCGACGTCCGGCTGTGGGACATGGTCTCCCTCGGCATCGACCCCCGCGCCCTGCCGGCGGAGGACTTCCGCCTCTCGCTCTGGCACGGCAACGGGCTCTGGCTGAAGGGACACGCCCGGACCTGGTACGGCGAGAAGACCCTTTCCCGGATCCGCGACGCCCACGTTATATTGAAGGAGAACGCGGACGCCTTCGCCGGCCCCGCCGAGCCGCTGGTGGCGTCGCCCCACCCCGCCGTCTTCATCAACCGATTCGGCGAGGGGCCGAAGGCCGTCCACACCCTGTTCAACGCCTCGTACCGCACCGCCCGCCTGGAGTTCCAGGGCCGCGCCTACGAGCTCGCCCCCCGCGACGTCGCCGTGGCGGCGCCCTCGCCGTGACCCGGCCGATTGTAGCGGACACGCCCGATTAGCCGGGGGCATCTGGCCTTGACGGCGGGGATTCGGGCTGTAACATGGTATCTTTCCCGGGACTGCATACAACCGCGCCCCGCGTATTGGGATCAGGCGTACCGTTCCATGAAGTGTTACCAAGCGAAGACCGGCGAGCTTTCCGCCCAGTGGTTCACGATCGACGCGGAAGGCCAGGTTGTCGGCCGGCTCGCGGCCCAGATCGCCCCGATCCTGATGGGGAAGCACCGCCCGACCTACACCCCCCACATCGACACCGGCGACTACGTCATCGTGACGAACGTCGATAAGGTGGTGTTCACCGGCGACAAGTGGCGGCAGAAGACCTACCAGCGCTACTCCGGGCACACCGGCGGCCAGCGCGAGGAAGCCGCCTGGAGCCTGCTCAAGCGCCGGCCCGAGCAGATCCTGGAACTCGCCGTCAAGCGCATGATGCCGAAGAACAAGATCGGCCGGCACATGCTCGGCAAGCTCAAGCTGTACGTCGGCTCGGACCACCCGCACCAGGCCCAGAACCCGGCCCCGCTGGAGCCCTACGCCGGCCGCCCGGCCCCCTCCGGCGCCATCCTCGCCCCCCCGCCGGTCGAGAAGAAGCGTCGCCGCCCGGCCGCCGAGGCCGCCGCGACCACTTCGGCCGCCCCGGTCGAGGACCAGGCCCAGGAGACGGCCGCCCCCGCCCAGCCGCCGGCCGAAGAGGCCCCGGCCGCCGAGTGATCCAGGTCGAGCCGCCCCCTCGTTAAGTCGATAGGACGGCTCCCGCGCGTCGGAACCCCCAGACCAGCCCGAGGATTCCAAAACGACCATGTCCGCGACCGCGACCGCCTCGAAAACGTACACCTGGGGGACCGGCCGGCGCAAGACCGCCGTCGCCCGGGTCCGCATCGCCGAAGGCGACGGCAAGTTCATCGTCAACGGCCTCGACGCCCGCGAGTACTTCCCCCTGGAAGTGCAGCAGACCGACATCCGCGCCCCGCTCAAGGCCACCGAGATGGCCGAGCGCGTCGACGTCTTCGTCAACGTCGTCGGCAGCGGCAAGCCCAGCCAGTCCGGCGCCGTCGTCCAGGGCCTCGCCCGCGCCCTGAAGGCGTTCCGCACGGACCTCGACGAGGCCCTCCGCGCCGGCAACTACCTCACCCGCGACGCCCGTATGGTCGAGCGCAAGAAGTACGGCCACAAGAAGGCCCGTAAGAGCTTCCAGTTCTCCAAGCGCTGATCGAAGAATCATCGCTCGTCTGGATCCTTGTCCCGGAAGGCCGAGGTTGGCAACAACCTCGGCCTTCCGCTTTTCCTGGATATCCCTCGGAAGTCATCGCACACCGTCGACGCCGGCATGGAGGGTCGCCGATGCTCCTCCGACTATTGGGCAGGGCGCGGCGGATGCGGATGAAGGTCATCAAGCCTCTCGGTCGCGGCCGAAATCCGGATCAGTTGCGGATCAGCCTATGCGATCTCGACCACGAGATCGCCCGGGTGCTCGCCGAGCATTTCCATGACGTCGATGGGGTCGAGGTGCTCGTCGGCGACCTGCTCGACCTGGACTGCGACGCCCTCGTCAGCCCGGCGAACAGCTTCGGCGACATGAGCGGCGGTATCGACCAGCGGATTGACCGGTTCCACGAAGGTTCGGCCCAGCGAGCCCTCCAGGGACGAATCGCGGCGAAATACCACGGCGAGTTGCCCGTGGGCGTGGCGACCGTCATTGAGATGGGCACTCGGCGATTCCCCTATCTCGTCGCCGCGCCGACCATGCGCGTCCCCGGCCGGGTCTCCGGGACCACGAACGCATACCTCGCGATGCGCGCGGTCTTCACGGCGATCCTCGACCACAACGCGAGCGAGGCCAGGCGCATCCGTAGCGTGGCCGTGCCCGGCCTGTGCACGGGGGTCGGCGGAATGGCCGCCGCCGAGGCGGCCCCTCAGATGAGGGCGGCCTACGACATGGTCGTGCTCGGCGGTTGGAGACGGATCGAACATCCGGCGCAGGCTCCATTCGCCCTGGGTTCGGGGCCCGCGCCGTGGCAATGGGGATCAGGCGGCGGACGGTAACGAGTCACCCTCACGCGCCGCCGTGGAGGTCACTCGGGGTAAAACCGGTCAACCGCGGCACGGCCCGCCGATGCAAGGAGATCGCCGTGAAGAAGCTGTTCGAGATCAGGCGCGGGGCCGAGCCTCGCTGGGTTGGCGACGGGTTCCCCGTCCGCACGCTGTTCTCGCACCAGGAGTCCGGGGCCCGGATCAGCCCGTTCCTGATGCTGGACTACGCCGGCCCGGCCGAGTTCGCCCCGTCGGAGAAGCCTCGGGGCGTGGGCGAACATCCTCATCGTGGCTTCGAGACCGTCACCATCGTCTATCAAGGCGAGTTGGAGCATCGCGACTCCGCGGGGAACCACGGCAAGATCGGCCCCGGCGACGTGCAGTGGATGACCGCCGCCTCCGGCCTCGTCCACGAGGAATGGCACGACCGGGACTTTTCCCGTCGCGGCGGCGTGCTGGAGCTGGTCCAGCTCTGGGTCAACCTGCCGGCGAAGGACAAGTCGGCCGCGCCCGGCTACCAGGAGATCCCGGCCGCCCGGATCTCGACGGTCGACCTCGACGCCGCCGGCTCGGCGCGGGTGATCGCCGGCGGGTTCCGCGGCACGGAAGGCCCGGCCCGGACCTTCACGCCGATCACCCTGATCGACCTGCGCCTCGGGGCCGGCTCGCGCGTCGAGATCCCATCGCCCGAAGGCCATTCCGCGATCGTGATGGTCCTGAAGGGGAAGGCCACGACCGCCGGCGAGACGCTCGGCGAGGCGGACACGGCGATCCTCGACCCCGACGGCGAGGGCGTGACCGTGGAAGCCCTGGACGATGCGACGATCCTGTTCCTGGGAGGCGAGCCCATCGACGAACCCGTCGTCGCGCATGGCCCCTTCGTCATGAACACGGAGGAGGAGATCCGGCAGGCCATCCGGGACTATCGCGACGGCCGCATGGGTCGCCTGGTGCCCCCCGCCTGACGGTCGGCGGCCCCCGTCGTCATCCCCCGACCCGCTCCACCAGGATCAGCCGGTTGCCGTCCGGATCGTAGGCATAGGCTTCTCGCCCGTGAGGCGCGTCGAACGGGGGCGCGACGGTGCCTCCCAACCGCTCAATCTCGGCGACGGCCCGGCCCAGGTCGGGGACTTCCAGCACGAGGTTCAACGCGGTGCGGCGATCGGAGGGGTTGCGGAAGTCGTCGGCCCCGCCGGCGCGCGGGCGGAAGATCGCCAGCCGCAGCGCCGGGAGATGAAACGCGGCGTAGGAGTCGCGGATCCGCTCGTCGGGCTCGCGTCCGAAAAGCGCCCCGTAGAACGCGACGGCCCGCGCGAAGTCCTCGGCGCCGATCGCCGCGAACGCCCCGGTGAAGTCGATCCCCATCGCCGGCCCCTCCCCTCGCTCAGCCCTTCAGCGACTCCTTCCATTCCGCGCCCAGTTCCTCCATCGTCTTGCCGGTCGACTCCTTGAAGATGTCGTCGGAGTACTTCCCCTCGCGCATCGCGCGGTTGAGCTTGAGGACGAAGTCCGGGTCATGCTTCTCGACGATGTAGCCCAGGAACCGGGCCGTGACGCGGTAGCTCTGGTCGTACCGGGCCCGATCCGCGTTGATCCCGCCGATGTTCTCGGGCTCGTAGAGGACGAACCGGACGTAGTCGGCGACCCCCTCCACCAGCCAGCCCGGGTTACGACGGCTCCGGTAGCGCTGGACGACGTGCGCCGCCTCGTGGACCATGGCGCCGACGTCGTCGGGATGGTCGCGGAACCACTTCGTCGAGCCGGTGACGCGGTCGCCCGAGGCGTAGGCCGGGACGTCGATCCCGTCCTTGAGCGACATCCGGACGACCTTCGCCGGGCGGTAGCCGTCGCTCCGGAGCGCGTGGGCGATGAGGTCGTAGGCCCGCTCGCACTCGCGAGCGGCCCTGTCGGCCCAGTCCTTGAGCGCGGGGTCGTCCACCTCGTCGACGACGAACTCGACGGGGAACTCGAACCGCCGCAGGCCGGGGTCGGACTCGACGAGGAACTCCCGGATCGCGATCGGTTCCGTGGCGTCCTTCGCCGGGACAACCCGGACCGCCTTGAGCGTCTTGCCCGGCTCGGCCTTCGCCACCCCCTCGCGGAACTCGGCCAGGGGGGCGAACGTCGCGCCGTCCTCGGCCCCTTCGAGCGTCCCGCCGTCGAGCCCCGACGCGCGGACCTCGACCGAGCGGACCAGGACGGGGGCGTCGAAGGCCAGCGTCACGGCGTCCCCCTCGCGCGGAGGGCGGGCGGACTCGTAGGCCGAATCCGGGTCGCCGTCGAACGCCTGCTGGCGGATCTCGCCGCCCGAGGTGGGGAGCGTCGATTCCACGACCACGGCCACGGGCCGCCCGGCGTCCGGGCCCGGCGCGGCGACGATCAGGGGGAGCATGAGCGCGAGGCGAAGCATCGGCGGTCCTTTCGAGGAGTCGAGCGGTTCGTGCTCGTCTCAGCATAGTCCACCGCCGCGACGTCCGATAGGCCGCGCGGTCCCCCTCGCGACGCCCCCCGGCCCCGCCGCGACGTCGTCGCGAGCGGCGTATTCATCTCCCATGAGCATGTGCTCCCTCCATGGCGGATCGGTCGGATTTCCAAGTTGGTTCTTGAATCATCGTTGGACGGGCAGTAACTTGCCTAACATCCCCGTCATGATCGCTCCCCTTAAACCGATCGACTTCGCGGAATTGCCCTTGATGACCCCAGCGGCGGCGCGACATCGACCCGCAAGGCCCTGGACGGCGCTCCTCGCGTTCGCCGCCCTTGCCGTGCTGGCGTCCAGGTCCGCCGAGGCCGGTTGCCATGGCCGCGTCGCGATTCAGGGGGGGGCCACGCTCTCGAACCTGGAAGCGTTCATCGAGGGCGAGTCATTCGGCGCGGCCGCGACACCGGCCGAGGCGCCGGCTCCCTGCACGGGGGCGTTCTGCTCCGGATCGCCGGCGACGCCCGCCACCTCGACTTCGGTGCCGATCGTCGCCCCGGGCTCCTGGGCCATCGTCGCCGTGCTTCGGGACGACCGCGATCCAGCCTCGGAGCCCCACTTCTGGGCCGAGCCGCCCCGGCCCCCGCTCCGGCTGAGCGTCGGCGTCTTCCACCCTCCACGAGCCCTCGACGCGCGGTCGCGCTGACCCGGCTTCCCGTCGCGCCCTGACGACAACGCGGATCCCGCGCGCCGCGGCCCGGCTCGGTCGAGTTCTCCCACATACATCAGCGTCCGGGCTCCGCGCGGCGGCCTCCGCGACGCGGCCCCGTCGGATCGTCGAGCGGCCTACCCCGATCGGGGCACGAGGGCGGGCGGGATCCCCGCGTCCCCATCGCGCCCTGACATGCGCCGTCGACGCCCCCGGTCCGGCCATTCCTCCGAACATTCGCCACCAGATCATATGAGGTTCCCATGAATCGTCGTCATGGTTTCACGCTGATCGAGCTGCTGGTCGTCATCGCCATCATCGCCGTGCTGATCGCCCTGCTGTTGCCGGCCGTCCAGGCGGCGCGCGAGGCCGCCCGTCGGGCCCAGTGCGTCAACAACATGAAGCAATTCGGCCTGGCCCTGCACAACTATCACGACGCGCAGGGGTCCTTCCCCATCGGACGCAGCCTCAACACGGCGACCGGCTCCTCGAACGACATCTCGCACCAGACCCGCCTGCTCCCCTACATGGAGGCGACGAGCGTCACGAACGCGCTGAACTTCAGCCACACGTCGCAGCACGTCGCGAACTCGACCGCCCTGGTGACCAGCGTCTCGTCGTTCCTCTGCCCGAGCGACGCGGTGACGCAGTTGCCGCAGGGTTGGGCCGGCATCAACTACCGCGCCAACTGCGGTACGAGCGTGGTCAACTCCTACGGGGCCCAGGACACCTCGGCCGTCAACACGACGATGCCCCCGCCGAACGGGCTCCTGTTCACCGACTACGCCGTCCGCATCGCCGAGGTCGTCGACGGCACCAGCAACACGGCCGCGATGAGCGAGCACGTCAAGGGTGACTTCAGCAACTCGATCTCCACCGAGATCTCCGACACCTACCGGCCCGGCACCTACCCGGCGAACGCCGACGAGGCCCACCTGATGTGCCTGGCGGTCAACATCAACGACCTGACCATGCAGGGCAACTCGAACGTCGGCGCCCCCTGGATGACCGACAACCACACGGCGACGCGCTACTACCACGCCAGCCCGCCCAATGCGCGCTCCTGCATGTTCCCGCCCTCGCGGATCAGCACCACGGCCAACAGCCGGCACGCGGGGGGCGTCAACGTCCTGCTCGCCGACGGCTCGGTGAAGTTCATCAAGGCGTCGATCGCCATCCCGACCTGGCGCGCCCTCGGGACGCGCAACGGCGGCGAGGTGATCAGCTCCGACGCGTATTGAACGGCGACCCCCCTTTCATCCCATCGGAGGATCTCCGTTGATCCGCAAGAGAACCACCGCGCCGCGCCCGACCATCCGGACGACGGCCGCCCTGGCGCTCGTGCTGGCGCTCGCCGCGTCCGGATGCGGGACGTCCGGGCCGCCCGCCGACCCCGAGTACGGGCGCAAGGCGCTCGTCACCGCCCTCGACGCCTGGCAGGCCGGCGCCACGCCCGCGTCGCTCGCCCAGGCCACGCCCCCGATCCACGTTGCCGACGGCGACTGGAACGCCGGGGCGAAGTTGCAGGGCTACAAGGCCGACGACGAGGGGAAGCACTTCGGCGCCGACCTCAACTACCGCGTCGTCCTCGAATTGAAGCCCGCCCGGGGGAAGGCCACCAGGCGCGATGCCGTCTACGCCGTGTCGACCCATCCGCGGCTCATGGTGCTGCGCCAGGATGATTGACGCCTCGACGAACATGATCATCACCGCAATCCGGAGACCGACTCGCATGAAGAAGCACATGACGGCGATCCTCGCCGCGGCCGCCCTCGCCTCGGCGTCCGTGGCGCGCGCGGGCGACGACTCGGAAGCCCGGGGGGGCCCCGTGGAAGTCGCCCCGACCCGCCAGGAGTTGAAGGAGCAGCTCGAACGGTCGAAGGAGTCGCGCCCCAGGCTCCCCCTGCCCCCCCCGACCGAGGCCGAGATCGCCGCGGCCGAGGCGCGGGCCGAGGCGGGTCGCGCCTCGGGGGCCCCGCGCGGGCTTGGCGGCGTCGCCAACAACGGGCGCCTCCGGCAGATCCACCTCGATCCCGCGCTGCTCGGCTCCGGCGTCTCGGGCCCGCGCGAGCCGGACCCGTCGATGACCGTGGACAACACGTTCAAGACGATGCTGTTCTGGATCGTCTCCCGCGCGAACAATTGCACCTACTGCCAGGGCCACCAGGAAGTCAAGCTGACGAACGACGGGGTGACCGAGGACACCATCGCCGCGCTCGACGGCGACTGGTCGGAGTTCCCCCCGGCCGAGCGCGCCGCGTTCGAGTTCGCCCGGAAGCTGACCTACGAGCCCCACGCCCTGGCCGACGCCGACATCGACCGCCTGCGCCCGCATTACAACGACCTCCAGATCCTGGAGATCCTGATGACGGTCTCGGGCAACAACGCGACGAACCGCTGGACCGGCCCGCTCGCCATCCCGCAGGAGAAGCATCGCGTCTTCCTGACGCCGACGGCCGAGAAATACCGGTCGATGCGAAGCCTGGTCGCCCCCCTCGACCCGGCTTCAGCCCGGCCGACCCGCGCCAGGGTCGCGTCCCGCGGGCCGCTGGAATCGAGGCCCGAGGTCGAGGCCGCGCTGGAAGCCGCGCGCGGTCGCTCCGCCCGCCTCCCGCTCGCCGACCAGGCTCAGGCCCGGGCGGTGCTCCCCGAAGATTGGTCGGGGGCCGGCGAAGCCCCCGAATGGGCGCGGCTGCTGGGGAACTTCCCCAAGGGGGGCAGGCGCCTCGCCGACGCCTTCGCGCGGGCCGAGACGAAGGGCAAGCTCGACCCGCCGCTGAAGGCCAAGATCGCCTGGGTCGCCGCCCGCAACGACCGCGCGTGGTACGCCCTCGGTCACGCCAAGAAGCGGCTCAACGACCTGGGCCTGACCGACGACCAGGTCTTCGCGATCGACCAGCCCGACTTCGACGCCCCCGACGCGGAACGGGCCGCGCTCTCGCTCGCCCGCAAGATCACCGTCGACCCGGCGCTGGTGACCGACGCCGACGTCGAGGCGGTCCGCCGATCCTTCTCGGACTCCGAGACCGCCGAGGTCGTCTACCTCACGACGCAGGCCGCCGCGTTCGACCGCCTCACCGAGGCCGCCGGGCTCCGCCTGGAACACTGACGCCCGCGGCGGGGGCCGCTCTCGCCGGCGGCCCCCGCCGGGACCAGGCGGGGCGACAAGCCTCGGTGGCCCGGGGCGACGCGGGAGCGAGGACCCCAGATCCGCGTCGATGCTCGCGCCGTCAGGCGGGCTGGAGACGAGGCCGGGTAATTGCGCCGCCAGACGGATTCGAACCTCCCGGCTCGCGCGCCGGGGCGGAGCGGTCCCCCGAGATCACGGCAGGACGCGATGGCCGACGGTCGTGTTGAGGTCGAGCATGCTCCGACGATGGCGGACGAGCATGTCTCGGTACTGTCGGACGACCTCGTTGTAATCGCGCTGGGCGTTCAGGTAGGCCAGCGCGTCGACCTCGCCGCCGCGGTAAAGTCGCAGGACGCTGTCGCGGACCTGGCGGGCCTCGGGGAGCAACTCGGACTCGATGCGGCCGAGGGCCGAGCGGGTCACCTGGTACTCGCTCTCGGCCTGCTCCACGTCGGTGACGACCTGGCGCTCCAGGGCGTAATTCTCGGCCCGGGTCTGCGAGACGTTGAGCCGGGCGCGCTGGATGTTTCCCTGGTTGCGATTGTAGAGCGGCAGGGGGACCGTCACGCCCAGCGCCCAGGAGGTCGCGCTCTTCGTGCCGAACGGGGAGTTGTCCTGGAACGTGTAGGGCTGGTAGAGGACGTAGACGTCGGAGTAGCGGTTGGCCTGGGCGAGGCGCACGTTGGCGTGGGCGGCCTGGAGGCCGATCCGGTAAGCGGCCAGGTCGGGCCGTGCCGTCAGGGCGAGCTCGACGAGCTGGTCGGTCGACGGGATCGCGGGGATCGTGTCGCGGAGCGTGCCGCGCGGCTCGATCGCCATGGCCTGCCGAGGCGGGATGTCGAGCAGGGCGGACAGCGTCCGCTTCGTGCTTCGGAGGGCCCCCTCGGCGTCATTCAGGGCGATGGACGCGGCGACGGCCTGGGACCGCACGCGATTGACGTCCGCCTCGGTGACGGTGCCCTGGCGGAACAAGTCCTCGGTCAGTTCCAGGATGCGTTCGAGCCCCGCGACGCTCGCCCTCGCGAAGCGGACCGTCTCGCGGGCGGCCAGGATGTCGACGAAGGCCGTGTAGAGGTTGTCGATCTGGAGGCGCACGGCGTCCTGGTACTGCGCTTCCAGTGTTCGAAGGACCTGGGTGGCGTAGCGGATGCGCGCCCAGCGCTTGCCCGAGATGTCGAGCGGGTAGGTGATGTTGACGTCGTACTGCGTCGGCCCGCCCGGCCGTTGTGGGGAGTTGTTGCCGTAGGGCACGAGCTGGGCGTCGGCGTAGAAGATCGGGTTGGCGCGCAGGCCGGCGGTCAGGACGTCCGCCCGAGCCTGGGGCAGCTCGTGGACCTGGCCCCGCAAGGTCGGGTTGGCCTGGACCAGCCGCTCGATGGCCTGGTCGAGGGTGAGCCCGTCGGCGAGGCCCTCGTCCTCGCCCTCCAGCGGCATCTCCAGGGGACCATACGCCGGCACGAGCGCCTGGGGCAGTTCGGAGGTCGGGGAGAGGCCGCCCTGGCCCGGCGCGGCGTATCCGCCGCCGGGAATGGTGACCGAGAAGGGGACGCGGGGGGTTGCCGGCCCGGGACGATTCCCGATGAACCCGGAGGGGAGGGGCTGGATGTCCGGGCGGTCGCCCGAGCCCGGGACGGCGCCGAGCATCGAGGTCGCGCCGGCCCCCGGAGGAGCGCCTAGGCTCGAACGCGTCCCGCCGAGGATCCTCGGCGTCGTGTCCTCCGGGGGTGGCCCCTGGCCGTGCGCCCCCCCCGGTCCGGCCGCCAGGACGAGGGAGCCGATGATCGCGACGCAGCCTCGAATCCTCATCCTGGATCTCCGAGCGGCGGCGGGGGGAAGCCGATCCTGGCGGACCGCCCTCGTCGGCACGGTCGGTCCATCGCGCTCATTATCGGCAGGTCGGGCCGCGCGGTGCAGTTTCCCCGTCGCATCGACGACCGAGGGCCGCGAGCGCCGCATCTTCCGGGTCGATCTCCTTGATCGACGAGCAGCGGCGGCACGCCGAAATTCAGGAAGTCGAAGGCCGAGCCGACCGCGCCGGAGACGGCGATGGACCGACGGATGGAGTCGAAGCCCCCGCGCCGGGCGTGCCCGCCTATCGGCGGGTCCACCCGATCGTCCGCCCCCTGCCCGCGTGCGACGCCGGCCCCCGGGGACGCTCCAGGACGGCTCCCCGCCATCCCGATCCTCGGGCCGGCCGGCGCGATCCTTGGCATCGGCCCGACCAGGACGTATGATTGCGAGGAGCCGCCATCGCGCCGGGGCCCGAAGCCTCCGCCACGCGTCGTCCGGGCCCATCGAGGCGTTCCGCCCGGACGACGAGCGCCGGGGGGGACGAGGCGATGGCCCGAGTGCTCCGGGGCCTCGGGGGCGGCCGTCCGATGATTCACGTCGGCCGGCCCGTCGCCGCGGCGGTCGCCCATCGGGGCAGGCGCCCCGGGAGACGATCGCGCCCGAGGCGCGTGATCCGCCCGAGCGAACCGGCGGCACCAGGGGCATCGACGGGCCATGGTCCGGGCCATCATCGCGTGGAGCCTCCACAACCGGCTGATCGTCCTGCTGGCCGCGCTCGGCCTGGTCGGGTTCGGCCTGCATGCCGCGTACAACCTCGACGTCGAGGCATACCCGGACCCGACGCCGCCTCTGATCGAGGTCATCAGCCAGAATCCCGGCGCCAGCCCCGAGGAGATGGAGCGCCTCGTCGGGATCCCGCTGGAGGCGGCCCTGAACGGCATGCCGGGGCTGGTCGACCTGCGAAGCACCTCGATCGCCGGGCTCAACGACATCAAGTGCCAGTTCACGTACGAGACCGAGTACCTCGCCGCCCGGCAGGAGGTCCTGAACCGGCTCGCGGGCGTCGCCGGCCTGCCGCCCGGGGTCAACCCGCGGCTCTCGCCGTGGAGCCCGACCGGCGAGATCGTCCGCTATGTGCTCTCGGGGCCGGGCTACACGATCAACCAGCTCAAGGCCGCGCAGGACTGGGTGATGAACCGCCTGCTGAAGCAGGTCCCCGGCGTCATCGACGTCACCGGCTTCGGGGGCACGGTCAAGCAATACCAGGTGCTGCTCGACCCCCGCGCCCTGAGGCAGTACGGCCTGACCATGGCCGACGTCGAGGGGGCGATCGCGCGGTCCAACGCGAACGTCGGCGGCGACGTCCTGACCCTCGGGGGCCAGTCGCACAACGTCCGGGCCCTCGGGCTGCTCGGCCGGGGGATCGACCCGCTCGACGCCGACCACGCCCGCCGGGCGGCGACCCTCGAGGCCGAGAAGCTCGACGACATCGCCGACGTCCTGCTGACGACCGCCCCCGACGGGACGCCGATCCGCGTGGCCCAGGTCGCCCGGGTGATCGTCGGGCACCAGCCCCGGCTGGGCCTCGTCGGCCGCGGCGACGAGGACGATGTCGTCGAGGGCATCGTCCTGATGCGCAAGGGGGATCAGTCCCTGCCGACGGCCGAGGGGGTCGCCGCCAAGTTCGAGGAGATCATGCGCGAGGGGCGGCTCCCCCCGGGCATGTCGATCCAGGTCTTCAACCAGCGGGCCGACCTGGTCCACACGACGACGCACAACGTCCTGCACAACCTCGCCGTCGGCATCGTCCTGGTCATGGCGATCCTGCTGGTCTTCATGGGAGACCTCAGGAGCGCCGTGATCGTGGCCCTGGCGATCCCCCTGGCGCTGCTGTTCACCATCTCGACGCTGTACCTGCGGGGCAAGTCGGCCAACCTCCTGTCGATCGGCGCGGTGGACTTCGGGATCATCGTGGACAGCTCGGTGATCATCGTCGAGAACATCTACCGCCACGTCGCCGAGCACGGCGAAGGCGGGTCGAGGCCGCTGATCGACCTGATCATCGAGGCCTCCGAGGAGATCCGGCGGCCGCTGTTCTTCTCGACGATGATTATCATCTGCGCGTTCATCCCCCTGTTCGCGATGTCCGGCCCGGCCGGGGTGCTGTTCGGGCCGATGGCCAACACGTACGCCTTCGCGATCGGCGGGGCGCTGGCGCTAGCCCTGACGCTGGCCCCCGTGCTGTGCTCGTTGCTGTTCCGCGGGGACGTGAAGGAGAAGGAGACGTTCGTCGACCGGTGGGTCAAGCGGAGCTACCTCCGGGAGGTCGACCACGTGCTGCGCCACCGGGCCGGCTTCCTCGTCCTGATGGCGATCCTGCTCGCCGCGACGGCGGCGATCATCCCGAGGCTGGGCGGCGAGTTCATGCCCGAGCTGGAGGAGGGGAACCTCTGGATCCGGGCCACGCTGCCGCCGACGATCGCGCGCGAGGAGGCCGCCCGCCTCGCCCCGCGGCTCCGGGCCGCCATCGCCGAGGTCCCGGAGGTCCGCGGCGTCATGTCGCACGTCGGCCGCCCCGACGACGGCACCGACGTCACCGGCTTCTCCAACCTGGAGTTCAACGTCCCGCTCCGGCCGATGTCCGAGTGGCGCCCCGGGGTGACCCGCCAGGCGATCCAGGACGACCTGACGAGGCGGTTCGACAGGTTCCCCGGCGTCTCCTTCAGCTTCTCGCAGCTGATCCGCGACAACGTCCAGGAGGCCCTCTCGGGGGTCAAGGGGGCGAACTCGGTGAAGGTCTTCGGCGGCGACCTGGCCACCCTGGAGAACGCGGGGCGGCGGATCGTCGAGATCCTGCGCGACGTGCCGGGCGTGCGGAACGTCGGCCTGTTCCACGTCGTCGGCCAGCCGAACTTCGTCATCGAGATCGACCGCGCCGCCTGCAACCGGTTCGGCCTGAACGTCGCCGACGTCGAGGAGGCCGTCCAGGTGGCCATCGGCGGCCGGCCGTTCTCCCAGATGGTCGAGGGGGAGAAGCTCTTCGACATCGTCCTGAGGTTGCCCGAGGAGCGGCGCGACAGCCCGGCGGAGATCGCGCGCATCCCGATCGACGTCCCGGCGGCCTCGGGGAGGCCGGGGCGGCGCGTCCCGCTGTCCCAGGTGGCGGAGATCCGGCCCCACGAGCCCGGCGCCACGACGATCTACCGCGAGAACAACCGCCGCTTCCTGCCCATCCGGTTCAGCGTCCAGGGCCGCGACCTCGCCTCGACGATCGCCGAGGCCCAGCGCCGGGTCGCCGGGGCCGGCCTGCCGCCGTCGGGCTATCGGGTCGAATGGTCGGGCGAGTTCGCCCAGATGCGGGAGTCGTACGCCCGCCTGGCCTGGATCGTGCCGCTGTCGGTGGGCATGATCCTGGTCCTGCTGTACACGGCGTTCAACTCGGCCAAGGACACGCTGCTGGTGATGGTCAACGTCGTCGCCGCCACGATCGGCGGCGTCTGGGCGCTGAAGCTCACCGGCACCCCTTTCTCGATCTCCGCGGCCGTGGGGTTCATCTCGATCTTCGGCGTGTCCGTGCAGGACGGCGTGCTGATGATCAGCTACTTCAACCAGCAGCGGGCCGAAGGGCTCGGGGTCCGCGAGGCGATCCTGCGCGGCGCCGAGCTGCGGATCCGCCCGGTCATGATGACCTCGCTGACGGCGATCCTGGGGCTGCTGCCCGCCGCGATGGCCACGTCGATCGGCTCGCAGGCCCAGAGGCCCCTGGCGATCGTGGTCGTCGGCGGCATGCTGGTCACGCTCGTCCTGACCCGCTACCTGATGCCTGTCCTCTACAGCTACTTCCCGGGGCCGGCCCCGGAGTTCGCCCCGCGGCCCGACGACGCGGCGGCCGACGCCGGCCCGAACCCCCTCGGCCCGGTCCCGGAGGCAGCATGATCCCCAGGCGGTCGATCCTGCTCTCCTCCCTGGCCCTGGGGTTCGTCCTGATCACAGTGCTGGCCTACCAGCGCGGCTGGACCGACCCGACGATCCGCCGCGTCGTGGACCGGCTCGGGCTCGCCCCGGGGCACGAGGCCCGGGAGAACCTGGTCCACGCCCCCGCCGACCGCGGCCCGCGGCCGACGCCCGACGGCCGGCTCGTCGTGCCGGCCGATCAACAGGCGGCCATCGGCCTCGGCACCGCGGTCGTCCGGGCCCAGACCGAGCCGATCCGCATCGAGCTGCTCGGCACCACCGCCTACGACCCCGACACCCTGACCAGGGTCCGGCCGCGCTTCGACGCCCTGGTCAGCCGGGTCGACGTCGCGCTCGGGCACCCGGTCAAGCAGGGCGATCCGCTCGTCGTCCTCTACAGCGCGTCCCTGGCCGAGGCCAAGACCGACTACCAGACCGCCGAGACCCGGTGGCGGCACGACCGGCGCCTGCTCGGCACCCGCGAGCCGCTGGCCAACGAAGGGGCCATCTCCCGGCAGGTCTGGGCCGACACCCAGAGCGCCGAGATCCAGAGCCGGTTGGCCTACATGGTGGCCCGCGACAAGCTGCTCGTCTACGGCCTGACCGCCGAGCAGATCGCCGAGATCGCCTCCGAGGACGGGACGGCCAAGGCCGAGTTGACGATCCGCTCGCCGACCGCCGGCATCGTCATCAATCGCGACGCGGTCCCCGGGAACCTCTACGGCCCGGAGAACGTCCTCCTGACGATCGCGCAGCTGGACCACCTCTGGGTGTGGGGCAACGTCTACGAGAGCGACCTCGGGCTGGTCCGCGCGGGCCTCTCCTGGGAGGTCCAGTTCCCCTACCGGGCAGAGTCGGTCCCCGGGCGGGTCGAGTACATCGCCGACAGCGTCGACCCCGAGACCCGCGCCGTGAGAATCCGCGGGACGATCGCGAACCCCGATCGCCGTTTCAAGGCCGACATGCTCGTCCGCACGCTGCTCGACGTCCCGCCGACGGAGGGATACGTCGAGATCCCCCGCATCGCCCTGGTCGTGGCCGACGGCGCCAGCCATGTCTACGTCCGCGGCCCCGACCACGTCGATGATTTCGAGCAAAGGACGGTGACCGTCGCACGCGAGCAGGCCAGCCGGGTCGTCATCGCGGCGGGCCTGCGTCCCGGCGAGGTCGTCGTCACGACGGGCAGCCTGCTGCTCGCCGAGATCTTCGGTCGGATCGGGCCGGCGCAAACGTCCGGGCCGGCCCCGGCGGGACCTCGCGGCGTCCTCCAATCCCAGCCGCCCGCCAGGGCGCCTCGGGCCGCCGGGCACCGCCGCCTGCGCCCGGCCGCGCCATGCCGTATGCCGCCCCACCTCGACGGCGTGCCGCTGGTCCGTGCGGCCCAGGGAGGCGACGATCCAACGCCTGCCCGACACCGAATGCCGGGATCCTGGAGCCCGTTGAGTCGAGCGGGAGAGTACCTCCCGAACGCCGATCTTGACCTCAGGCCATCAGCACGCCGCTGCGGCATGACGCCTCGTCGCGCTCGGAGCCGAAGTCGAACACGACGACCAGGGATCTGAACGCGCCAGGGCCACGTCGGACGCGAAAGCAAGGCCCAAAAATGCGCGGCATATGCGAACCTTCCCTGTCACGAGTGGACTGGAAGGTCCGGGAGTTTGCTCCCGGATGGCGTCCCGAGAGACGGGACTCATCCGACGACCGCTGACAGACGCCAAGGACTTGTAGAAAGCCCCTTGATGTCAAGTGCCCCCCGAAGGACTCGAACCTTCAACCCGCTGATTAAGAGTCAGCCCGGAGGAGCCAGCAAAGGTCAATCCGGCAATGACTTACGAATTGCCAGGACGCCGGCTGCCCACTATTTGCCCATCGACGAATGTCCTACGGATCCTGAGCTCGATCTGCTCGTCGAAGCTTGGCCCGATCTTCCCAAGACCGTCCGGGCCGGAATCCTCGCAATGGTTCGGGCCGTTCGGCCCGACGACACGGCGTAGTTGTACCCGTCCGTCGGACACCCTAGCATCGGTTCTCTGCTGGGCTACCGGACTATAGGTGCAATACTCCGCTGCCCTTGCCCGGCTTCCGCCTCAGCAGCGGCACCGCCACCCGCCGGATCTGCGACAGGATGGTCCTGGCGTTCTTCGCCCGAAAGCGGCTCCGGTCCTCCCGGGGCCCCGCGTCCAGGGTCGTCGGTCTCCGCGTGAAGACCGGCCCGGGGCACCTGGACACGACAGGCTTCGTGCTACGCGAGCCCTTCCCGCGTTGACTCTAGTGGCAGGAGGAACCCCGGGCGATGCGGCACGCGCTGGCGGATCGACACCGATCGCCCTATCATGGGGTCCCGCGGGCGCCGCCGCTCGCCCTCCCCGCCGCTCGGAGAGAGGAGAGCGCGGGGGAGAGGTGGGCCCCGCGTCCGAGGAGCCTCCGCGACCGAGGTGGCTCTCTCCGTCAATGGGAGCCGCCGATGGACAAGTCCCTCCTCAGCGAACGCGATGTCTGCACCCAGTTCATCACCCCGGCGCTGGTGGCGGCGGGGTGGGACGCGGCGACGCAGATCCGCGAGGAGGTCGGCTTTACCAAGGGGCGGATCATCGTCCGCGGCAAGCTCGTCACGCGCGGCCGGGCGCGGCGCGCCGACTTCGTGCTCTACTTCAAGCCGAACATCCCCGTGGCGGTCGTCGAGGCGAAGGACAACAACCACAGCGTCGGCGACGGGATCCAGCAGGCGCTAGACTACGCCGAGGCCCTGGAGGTCCCCTTCGCCTTCTCCTCCAACGGCGACGGCTTCCTGTTCCACGACCGCACCGGCACGGCGGGCGTGATCGAGGCAAACCTCGCCCTGGACGCGTTCCCCTCGCCTGAGGAGCTCTGGTCGCGCTACTGCGCCTGGAAGGGGCTCACCCCGGAGGCGCAGAAGGTCGTCCTGCAGGACTACTACGACGACGGCAGCGGCAAGGCGCCGCGCTACTACCAGGTCAATGCCATTAACGCCGCCACCGAGGCGATCGCCCGGGGGCAGGACCGCGTGCTCCTGGTGATGGCCACCGGCACCGGCAAGACCTACACCGCCTTCCAGATCATCTGGCGGCTCTGGAAGGGCGGGCGGAAGAAGCGGATCCTGTTCCTCGCCGACCGCAACGTCCTCGTCGACCAGACGATGGTCAACGACTTCCGCCCATTCGGCCCGGCGATGGCGAAGCTCAGCACCGGCGCGAAGACGATCGGGCGGGACGACGGCGCCGCCGTCGCGGTCCCGAGCGCCCTCGACAGGCGACGCCGCATCGACACCGCGTTCGAGGTCTACCTGGGCCTCTACCAGGCGATCACCGGGCCGGAGGAGCGGCAGAAGCTCTACCGCGAGTTCTCGCCCGGCTTCTTCGACCTGATCGTCATCGACGAGTGCCACCGGGGCAGCGCCGCCGAGGACTCCGCCTGGCGCGAGATCCTCGAGTACTTCGGCTCGGCCACGCAGATCGGCCTGACCGCCACGCCGAGGGAGACGAAGTACGTCTCGAACATCGACTACTTCGGCAAGCCCGTCTTCACCTACTCGCTCAAGCAGGGCATCCGCGACGGCTTCCTCGCCCCCTACAAGGTGGTCAAGGTCCACATCGACCTGGACGTCGAGGGATACCGGCCCGAGCGCGGGAAGCTCGACCGCGAGGGGGCCGAGGTCGAGGACCGCCTCTACAACCGCACGGACTTCGACCGCACGCTCGTCATCGACGACCGCACGAGGCTCGTCGCGCGGAAGGTCACCCAGTTCCTCAGGGAGGGCGGCGACCGGTTCCAGAAGACCATCGTCTTCTGCGTCGACGAGGAGCACGCGGCGCGGATGCGCCAGGCGCTGGTGAACGAGAACCGCGACCTCTGCGCCCAGAACCACCGCTACGTCATGCGGATCACCGGCGGCGACGCCGAAGGCCAGGCGGAGCTGGGGAACTTCATCGACCCGGAGGCGAAGTACCCCGTCCTGGTGACGACCTCGCGGCTGCTCTCCACGGGGGTCGACGCCCAGACTTGCCGGCTCATCGTGCTCGACCGCGCCGTGGGCTCGATGACCGAGTTCAAGCAGATCGTCGGCCGGGGCACCCGCGTCCACGAGGACACGAAGAAGTACTACTTCACCCTCATGGACTTCCGCGGTGCCACGAGCCACTTCGCCGACCCCGAGTTCGACGGCGAGCCCGTCCAGGTCAACGAGCCGGGAGAGGGCGACCCGGTGACGCCCCCCGAGGTCGACGCGCCGACCGACGAGGACGGCGAGCCGATCGGCCCCGAGCCCGGCGAGGACGAGCGGGTGGTCGACGGCACGGCGCCCGAGGGGGGCGACCGGCCAGGGGGTGGCAGGCGCCGGAAGGTCTACGTGGACGGGGTCCCGGCGAGCGTCCTGGCCGAGCGCGTCGAGTACCTCGACGAGGACGGCAAGCTCGTGACCGAGAGCCTCCGGGACTTCACCAAGCGGGCTCTGAGGAAGCGGTTCGCCAGCCTCGACGACTTCCTGGGCCGCTGGGGGGCGGCCGAGCGCAAGCAGGCGATCCTCGACGAGCTCGCCACCGAGGGGCTGCCCCTCGACGCCGTCGCCGAGGAGCTGGGCAAGGACCTCGACCCCTTCGACCTGATCTGCCACGTCGCGTTCGACCGGCCGCCGCTGACTCGTCGCGAGCGCGCGGAGAACGTCCGCAAGCGCGACGTGTTCACTCGCTACGGCGACCAGGCGCGGGCGGTCCTGGAGGCGCTGCTCCGGAAGTACCAGGACGAGGGGGCGAACAAGCTCGACGACCCCCGTATCCTCCAGGTCCCCCCGTTCGATAAGATGGGCACCCCGCTGCAGCTCATCCGCCAGTTCGGCTCCCGCGCCGACTTCGAGCGCGCCGTGCACGAGCTGCAGTCCGCCCTGTACCCGGAGGCCGCCTGAGGCTCATGTCGGTCCGCACCATCGTCAAGTCGATCCAGGACATCATGCGGCAGGACGCCGGCGTCGACGGCGACGCCCAGCGCATCTCGCAGCTGTGCTGGATGTTCTTCCTGAAGATCATCGACGACCAGGACCAGGAGCTCGAGCTGCTCGACCCCGGGTACCGCTCGCCGATCCCCGAGCCGCTCCGGTGGCAGTCCTGGGCGGCCGACCCCGAGGGGCTCACCGGCGAGGCGCTCCTAGAGTTCGTCAACGGCACGCTGTTCCCCCAGCTCAAGGCGCTGCCCGCCTCGGGGCCGGCGCGGGGGGATCGCCGCCGCGTCGTCCGCGACGTGTTCGAGGACGCCTACAACTACATGAAGTCCGGCCAGCTCATGCGGCAGGTCGTGAACAAGATCAACGGGGTGGACTTCAACCAGCTCGCAGAGCGCCAGCACTTCGGCGACGTCTACGAGCAGGTCCTCAACGACCTCCAGAGCGCCGGGAACGCGGGGGAGTACTACACCCCCCGCGGCGTAACGGCGTTCATGGCCGAGCGGATCGACCCGAGGCCCGGCGAGGTCCTCCTCGACCCCGCGTGCGGCACCGGCGGGTTCCTCACGTCGGCCGTCCGCCACATGCGGGACCGCTACGTCAAGGCGGTCGAGGACGAACGGCGGATGCAGGAGGGCCTCCGGGCCGTCGAGAAGAAGCCGCTCCCGCACATGCTCTGCGTGACGAACATGCTCCTGCACGGGATCGAGGACCCGAGCTTCGTCCGCCACGACAACACGCTGGCGCGCCCCTACGTCAGCTACGGCACCGAGGACCGGGTGGACGTGGTGCTCACCAACCCGCCTTTCGGCGGGCGCGAGGAGGACGGGATCGAGTCGAACTTCCCGCGGCACTTCCAGACCCGCGAGACCGCCGACCTGTTCCTGGCGCTGATCATCCGACTGCTCCGGCCCGGGGGCCGCGCCGCGGTGGTGCTGCCCGACGGCACCCTCTTCGGCGAGGGCGTCAAGACGCGGCTGAAGGAGCACCTGCTCGAGGAGTGCAACCTGCACACGATCGTGAGGCTGCCCAACAGCGTGTTCCGGCCCTACGCGAGCATCGGCACGAACCTGCTGTTCTTCGAGAAGGGCGAGCCGACGCGGGAGGTCTGGTACTACGAGCACCGCGTGCCCGAGGGCCAGAAAGCGTACTCGATGACAAGGCCCATCCGCGTCGAGCACCTCCATCCCTGCGTCGCCTGGTGGGGCGGGGCGACGCGCGAGGGGCGTGTCGAGACCGAGGTGGCCTGGCGCGTCACGGCCGACGAGTTGAGGGCCCGGGGCTACAACCTCGACGTCAAGAACCCGCACACCGTCGACGAGGACCACGGCGACCCCGAGGAGCTGCTGTCGAAGCTCGACGAGTCCGAGCGCCAGGTGGCCGAGCTGCGCGACCGGCTCCGGACCATTCTGGAGGGGGCGTTGCTGCGATGACCTCGGCGCAACTCCTCGAACACTTCGACCGGTTAAGCGAGGCCCCCAACGCGGTCCCACAACTTCGGCGGTTGATCCTGGAGCTCGCTGTCCGCGGCAAGCTGGTCGCGCAGGACCCGAGCGAAGCTCCACTAGACGAGCCGGTGAGCTTCTCGCTGGAAGCCTCCGGCCGTCCGCGAAGGAGGCGGGTTAGTCGGGGTTCTCCTCAAGAGGTCGCGGAACCCGATGTGATCGGGCCGTACATGCTCCCCGACAGCTGGAGATGGAAGCGGCTCGGTGACGTCCTCGAGATGGTGAACGGCCGAGCCTTCAAGCCGAGCGATTGGCTGCCGAAGGGGTTGCCGATCGTCAGGATCCAGAATCTCAACAACCCCGGCGCACCGCACAACTACTGCGACGAGGCGACGACCGAGGCTCGGCACATCATCGACTCGGGCAGCTTCCTGATCAGCTGGTCGGGAACTCCTGGGACATCCTTCGGGGCGTTCATCTGGCGACGCGGCCGTGCCGCGCTGAACCAGCACATCTTCCGCTGCGAGCAGAAGGACACGCTCTACTTCGACAGGTTTCTGCAGATCGCGATCAACGGCCGTCTCGACGAGATGATCTCCAAGGCGCACGGGGGAGTCGGCTTGCAGCACATCACGAAGGGCAAGCTCGAGAACCTGCTCCTCTGTCTGCCGCCGCTCGAAGAGCAGCGACGCATCGTTGCTAGGGTAGACGAGCTGATAGCCCTCTGCGACCGGCTGGAGGCGGCCCAGGCGGAGCGTGAGAGGCGACGGGCTAGGCTAGCGACCGCCTCACTCCGGCGCCTAGGACGGGCCGATACCGACGCTGACACCCTCCGCCGCCACGCTCGGTTCTTCTTCGAGCACCTACCTCGGCTTACAACTTGTCCGAGTCAGGTTCCGCAGTTGCGTCAGACGATCCTCGACCTCGCTGCCCAAGGGAAGCTTGTCCACCAAGACCCCACTGACGAGCCGTGCCTTCTTCCTCCTGGACACAGGGAACCTCCTCTCTTTGATGGAGCAGAATTCCTTCTGCCCGCTCGATGGCGTTGGGCGCAGGTTGACCAACTCATCCGGGAGAAGATGGTTAACGGCATCTCGATCAAGGGCCAGGACGAGCCACCTGGTGTTCGCGCACTGAAGCTCAATGCGATCACCCAGGAAGGAATAGACACTTCGGTCGTGCGGTATCTGCCCCTGGATCGGGACCGTGCTGCGCGAGTGGCTCTATCTGCGGGCGACTTCTTGCTTGCAAGAGGAAACGGTAGTCAAGAATTGGTCGCTCGAGGAGGTGTCGTGAAGCAGACACCGGACGAACTCACTATATTTCCGGACACCATGATCCGGGTCCGCCTGAAGCCTTCGATCTCGCTAGAGTGGTTCAGTCGCGTGTGGAACGCCGAGTTCATCAGGGTACAGATCAGGCACCTCGCTAAGACGGCTGTCGGCCTCTGGAAAGTGTCTCAGGTCCAGATCGGGAAGGTCGTAATCCCTGTACCCCCTCTTGCTGAGCAGCTCCGCATCGTCACTAGCCTCGATCAGCTGCTTAGTATCTGTGACCAAATGGAGAACCAACTCGAAACCGCTCGGGAGCGAAGCCGGCGCCTCCTTGGATCCGCCCTCGACCAATTACTCCGCTCCGTTGACGAGCGTTAGTTCTTCATGCCCATCCGCCACGCCATCTGGAAGATCGGCCCCCAGCCCGAGGCCCTCGCCGAGTCGTCGCTCGCGAAGGAGCAGCTCCTGGAGGACATGATCGTCGCCGCGCCGCGGATGCTCTCCGACGAGTGGATGCTGATCGGCCGGCAGGAGGACACCGGGTTCGGGGGCCGCATCGACCTCCTGGCGGTCGCCCCCGACGGCGCCCTGGTGCTCATCGAGCTGAAGCGCGACCGCACGCCGCGCGAGGTGGTGGCCCAGGCGCTCGACTACGCGAGCTGGGTCGAGCGGCTGCGCGACGACGAGGTCGCCGCCATCTACGGGCGGTTCGCGCCGGGGCGGAGCCTCGGCGACGACTTCCGCGCCCGCTTCGGCCAGGACCTGGACGAGGACGCCCTGAACCACGCCCACGAGATCATCATCGTGGCCTCGGCGCTCGACGAGAGCACCGAGCGGATCGTCGCCTACCTGAGCGCCCGCGACATCGCCATCAACGTCCTCTTCTTCCAGGTCTTCTCCCACGGGGCGGAGCAGCTCCTAAGCCGCGCCTGGCTCCTCGACCCGGTGCGCACCCAGGTCAGCGCCGCGGCCGCTACCCCCGAGGGCCCGAGCGAGCCCTGGAACAGTGAGTTTTACGCCTCCTTCGGCCACGGCCCGGAGCGCTCCTGGGAGGAGGCGATCACGTACGGCTTCCTCTGCGCCGGCGGCGGCGCCTGGTACAGCAAGACCCTCCAGATCCTCGCCCCCGGCGACCGCATCTGGGTCAAGGTCCCCAACGCCGGCTTCGTCGGCGTCGGCCGCGTGACCGGTCGCGCCCAGCCCGCGGCGGAGTTCCGCGTCGCCCCCGAGGGCGAGGTCCCGGTGCTCGACGTCGCCAGGAAGGGCGACTACCACCGCGAGTTCCTGGACGACCCGGCGAAGTGCGAGTACTTCGTGCCCGTCCGCTGGCTGCAGACCCTCCCCGTCGCCCAGGCGTTCGCCGAGATCGGCCTGTTCGGGAACCAGAACACCGTCTGCAAGCCGACGACCCCGAAGTGGCGCACCACCGTGGAACGCCTGAAGGAGAAGTTCTTAGCCTTCGAATCAGTGTGACGGGACCCAAGACGCCATCCGAATCCGCCGGTTCGCCGCACTACCGGGTGGTTCCGGCTGTACCTGGCGCACGTCCCTCGAACCAGGGCGCGGCGAGCCGCGCCCTGGACCAATCCGCTGGAATGGTTGATGACAACCTAATCAAAAATCAGGCCGGACTGACAACATGGTGAAGGCTTAAGACGTCAACGAGGGGCTCCGAAGGTGAAGCATCCTACGTCCTCCGACTCCGACTTCCGGCTTCGTCCCTACCAGCTGAAGGCGGTGGACGAGTTGGAGGGCGAGTACCGTTTGGGGAAGACGGCTGTATTGCTCGTCGCCCCGACTGGATCTGGAAAGACCGCGGTTGGCTGCCACTTCGTTCGGCAGGCCGTGGACCAGGGGAAACGCTGCTTGTGGATTGCCCACCGCTCCGAGTTGATCCGGCAGGCCTCTCAGCACCTGGCGCGCGACTACAGAGTCCGGCACGGCATCATTAAGGCGGGCGTGGGCGACTACAACCCGAGGTACCCGGTCCAGGTCGCCAGCGTCCAGACGCTAGCGCGGCGCCAGCCTCTCGACGCGGTCGGGCTGCTGGTCATCGACGAGGCCCACCACGCCACAGCCGAGACGTATCTCCGGATCATCGAATCCCACCCGGACGCCCAAGTCCTCGGGCTGACCGCAACCCCCTGGAGGCTAACGGGCAGGAAGCTCGGCTCGTTGTTCGACGCGATCGTCGCGGTCGCGAACTACCCGTTCCTGATCGGGCAAGGGTACCTCGTTCGGCCACGCGTCTTCCTCCCGCGGGACTTGCCCGACTTCAGCACGGTCCGGTGCCGCGGCGGAGAGTTCGACGAAGACCAAGCCGCGGAGATCATGGAGCGCCCGAAGCTGGTCGGGGACGTGCTCGATCAGTGGCGCAAGCACGCGTGCGAGGGTGGCAAGCCGCGCTCGACCATTATCTTCGCCTGCAACGTTGCTCATTCACGCCACCTCGTCAGTGCGTTCGCCCGTGCCGGAGTCGCGGCGGAGCACCTGGACGCCCAGGTGCCCGAGGACGAGCGGGAAGCAATCCTAGACCGCCTGACCCGGGGCAAGACGGCCGTCGTCAGCAACGTCATGCTCCTCTCAGAAGGCTTTGACTGTCCCCCCGTCTCCTGCGTTGTGGTCGCGCGTCCCACGGCGAGCCGGACGCTCTTCGTCCAGATGGTCGGCCGGGCGCTCCGCCCGTGTGCGGCGCCCGCGAAGGCGGACTGCATCATCCTCGACCACGCGGGCAACTCGTACAGGCATGGGCTGCTCGCGGAGATCACGAACTACGAGCTCGAGCAGGGCGATTTCTTCGACCCGACGGGGGCGCGGGCGTCGTGCAAGAGGTGCCCGGAGTGCGGCGCGGTCTCGCACGTCGGCACCCAGGTGTGCCCCGAGTGCCGCTATTCCTTCAGCCTGGCGCGGAAGCTTCCCGGGGTGGCCGCCGGGGATCTCCACGAGCTCGGAGCCCCATCCGTCGCCAGGCCCGACGCCCTGGCAGACGGCGCGGAATCGGTTCCGTTCGGAAAGGTTGATGAGCGGACTGAGCCGGCGAGAACAGGCAGGTCTCAGACCTCCCTCGACAGCATCCTCCGTGGCGTCAGCAGTCCCCTCGCTGCCGCCTACCGGGATGCTCTTGTCGACTTGACTCGGCCCGGCTCGACCGAGCGGCTAAGTTCCCTGAGGCCGGCGATCTCCAGGCTGACGCAGGCCGAGAAGCTGGCCTTCGTGGAGGCTGGTCTCCTTTCCGAACGTCCGCATCTTTGGCTCGAGCAGATGCTGCGAGCCGGGTGCCTCAAGCCCATCGGGCTCGGCCCTCTCGCCGAGCTCTCCGCCGTTCGGTTTGACGGGTACGAGGGTCCGAGCCACTTCGAGAGGACCAAGCGGGCCCTCCAGCGTGCCAAGCCGGACCTCATGCTCCGGATGGCGGCCCTCTTCGCGATGGCCGGCGTGCCGGGGCTCGTCGAGCAGGCACGGAAGTACGGGTTCAAGGCCGTCCGCGCTTATGGGGCGCGCAGCGCCGAGGTGGCTGCCGAAGCGTTCGACGCCATCGGGTTCGGGGGTGAACCACGCGAGCTCTGCTTGGAGCTCATCCGCCACCACGAATACCTATTCGAGCAGCTATTGAACAACATGGCCTCGCAACCGACCCTCAAGCTCTGCCAGCGTTGGCGTAACCGGCTGGGGCCACTCTGGAGGCAGCACTTCGAGTTCGCCGAGGCCCTGTGGGACGGATACGTACTCCGCTGGATCCGGAGGAACCTCGCGGCCGTCTCCCACGCGATCGACGCCACCGAGGAGAAGTTGTGCGACGTCAAGCCGGAGGAGGCTTGCCCCCTGGACGGCAACGCGATCATCGCGCGCTACGGGCTTCCGGTTGGTCCCTGGGTGCGGATCATGAAGGATGAGATCGGCAGGTGGTGTCTAGCCAACCCGGCGACAGCCGGAGATTCGGGTGCCCTCCTGGCCGCAGCGGACTCGATCTTCGAGCGGAACCGTCAGGATAGTCCCGCCTTCAACCACGAATTGCCGTTTCTCTCGCTTGACGAAGCTGCGTTGGCCAAGGTTCAGGACCCCCTCGGCGTAAAGCCGCTCCTGGTCGAGGCGTCGCGCCTGACGGTGGCCCAGGTCTCCGGCTGGGCCACGGGGTATCGAAGGAAGGCTGTCGCCGCAGTGATTAGAGCGGTTTCCACCGCCACCAACAACAAGCAGACCGCGAGCTTGTGCGCGCAGTATCTCGCCCAGATCGCTTCCGCGCTCAAGGATGTGACGCTTGGCGAAGTGCTGAAGGGCTTGGCCTCGCCGCGCCGCTCCCCGAGCGAGGTCGCAGAGTCGATTCGGAAGGGGCGAGAGGCGGTCGCGTCAGTACGTCGGAAATATGAACGGGAGGCGACGAAGGAGCTGAGCCTTAGCTACGCCCTGGCGCTCAGGGGAGTCGGTCACTTCGAGGATGCACATCGAGTAGCAAGGTCGCTCCTTGAACGCTATCCACAGGAAACCGCGATAGAGAAGCTCGTCGCAAGCATCTGCCGTATGCTCTCGAATCCAGAGGGGACCGATACGGGTGGAGGAGAGGGCGATCAGTAAAAATGGCGGCCACGCGAATGCATTCACCCTGAGGACCTCCGGGTTCAGGGAGGGTGTAGAGCGCACCAGTGCTACCCGCCCTGCCCTTTCCCCATGCCGCAAAATCTCGTCCACCTCGTGAGGAGCGTAGGAGTGGGACGCCGTCGACCCGACCGAAGCGGACGACGCGCCCCCGAGCCCGACGGCCCCCGAAGCGGACGCCGTTCCGCCCCCAATCCTTGACGCCGATCCGCCCGCAATTCATGCTGGCCAGCACCCGTCCCGCCCCTCGCCTCATCCCGCGCCCCAGGACGCGCCGCCGGGGGTCGCCTGGGTGATCCGACGTCCCGCCGCCGCGGACGCGCCCTGGGGCCGTACAGCGCCCCTCTCAGCGAAACGCGCCGGCGCACTTCGCCGCCGGGCCGACGTCGCCCGCCCCGACGATCGCCCCGCGAGTTGGGTCCGCCCATCTTGACGCCGCCGGGCCGTGGGCCGCGAGCCTTCACCCCTCGCCCCCGGGGGCCCCTGAGATGTTGACCGCGCCCCGCACCCCCGACCGTGGCGGCTGGCTCGTGCGCTTTGACGACAGGTCGGCCCCCCAAAATCTGTACGCCCGGAGCCCGAAGCCGCGCCCGCCCCCGGGAAGCGCCCCAGGATCGCGCCAGACGCGCCCCAGGCCCCCGAGCCGAGGAAAGGCCGTTGGCGTAGACGCCGTGGCGGGCGCGCCAGGGGCCTTCCGCGCAAAGCTGGGAAACCAGCTTTGAGCTCGACGCCCCGGGCCCTTCGGCTGGATCGGAGGCGTCAGCATCCGATCCAAAGGCGGCTCGGAGGGGATGCGGAACGCCAGTGCAGCAGACCCGCAGGGGCGCGTTTGAGACGACCTTGCGTAAGCAAGTCGTCTTAAACTACAAGTTAATTGTTGAATACTGACCGGACGTCCACGGCCCCCGACGCCCCGGCCGTTGGGCAACGGATGGCGCAATCCGCCGCGCCCCGGCCCCCCCACGACGTGGGGCCCTCCCCGGAATCGACAACGACGCCCGAACGCCCGGGCCGACGCCCCGTCGCCCAAGATGGCCGCACGTCGCTTTCGATGGCGACGTCGCCCAACCCTTAAGAAATAGCCCCCAGGGGGCCCGATTAAAGTTTTGAGGGCCCGGCCGCCGGACGTAGCGGCCCGGCTCGCGCAATTTCAGGGAATTCCGACCCCATTTTCCTATCGGAATAGCGGGAATCTGCTGTCCATCACGACGTAGATCGGCCGCCGGTCCCCCCTTGCGAGACGGCCCGGGGCGCGGTATCGCGCGCCCGATGCGCTACATGACATGGATATGGGGAGCACCCCGGGCCCGACGACCCGGCCGACCGACGACCCGCCCGCCACGACACACACACCGAAGCGGACGCCGGGGCCGATCGCCCCGCCCCGCCGTCTCCCCCGGGCCGTCCCCCCGGCGGACGCCCCGCCCGATCCGCCGGCCGCGAGCCGCCGGCCGGGGGCCGATTCGGGGAAAGCGACCCCGACCGGTCGCCCTCTTGGAAAAATTCCTGAAACCGACCTGCCTGCAAAAACATCAGGTGCGCTAGTGTGGACTCTGACGCCGCGCTTGCGACTCCCGCGAGCCCGGCACCACCTTGGAGACCACGCGCGATGTCGACCGCCGCCAACCTCGCCCCGAGCCCGACGCCCCGACTCTTGAACGCCCGCGAGGCCGCCGGATTCCTCGGGATCAGCGTCCGCACCATCCAGAGGCTGCACGCCCGGGGCGCGCTGCCGACCCCCGTCAAGCTGGGCTCCTGCGTCCGCTGGGACGCCGACGTCCTCTCCCGTTGGGTCGCCGCCGGCTGCACGCCCCCCCGCCCCGCGAGCCGCAGGGCCCGCTCCTGACCTCGCCCCGCAACCCGCGCCCCGGGGACGGCCCCCGGGTCGCCGAACCTCGCCGATGGTAAGGAATCTCTATGGCCAACTGGACGACCTTCGCCCCGCCCCCGATCCGCCCGGCCGGGGCCCCGCGCTCCCAGGGGGACCGGGCGCCGATCCCGTTCGGGGCGTACCGCTGCCGCCTCGCCGACGTCCGCCTCACCGCCTCGCGGTTGGGCCACCCGACCGCCAAGCTGACGTTCAAGGTCGTCGCCGGCCCGCACGCCGGCCGCGCCGTCTTCCGGGACGTCTGGCTGACAGACGCCGCCCGCGCCCACGCGGACCGCGAGGCGGTCGCGCTGGGATACGAGAACGCCGCCGCCATGACGACCGCCCCCCCGCCGCTGGACCGCCTCTTCGACGTGAGGGTCGCCCTCGCCGCGTCGCGGGCCGGGGGGTGGCACAACGTCGTGGAGCACTTCGCGGCGGTCGCCGACGCCCCGGCCGCCGAGACCTGCCCCGAGGCGACGGACGACGCCCCGGCGGATTCAAATTATGAATATCAATATCCTGGCACGCCCACCGGCCGCCACGGGCCGACGGACGACGCCGACGAGATCGCCCGCGCCCGGCTGATCGCCGCCGAACTCCTGGGGGGCCCGCCCCCGGCCGACGCGCCCCCCGAGGCCGACCACGAAGCGGAAGCCGCCCCACCGGACGGCCCGACGCCCGCCCCCGAGCCCCCGGCCGCCGGGCCCGGGCCGGCCTCCCCCGCCCTCGCCAGCCTGACCGCCCTTGAGCGAATCTGGGCCGAACGCGAGCGCGTCGCCCGCGAAGCCGCGACCGCGCCCCCGGCCGCCGCCCCGCCCGCCGACGACGACCGCTTTGACATGTTCGGCAATGAGTACGCGCCGGCCCCGGGCCCCGCGGGAGACGCCGCGTGAACATCGCCCCGTTTGGGTTCCGCGCCGACGGGAAGGCCGCCCCGCGTCGGTTCCTCGCCGACCACGGGGCGGCGCTCGCCGGCTTCGCCGCCGCCCGGGGGATCGTCCCCGGGCGCGAGGCGTTCCTGTCCGCCTGGAGCTACCCGCCCGACTTGCTCGCCTGGCATGACGCCCAACCCGCCCGGGACCAGTCGAAGGGTTGGTCCGCCGGCTACCGGGGGCCGTGCGGCGCGTCCTGGCTCCCCTTCGACCTGGACGACGAGAGCGACCCGGGCGCGGCTCTGGCCGCCGCCGGCCGCCTCGCCGACCACCTCGCGAGGCGCCACGATCCGGGCGCGGTGTTCGTGAACTTCAGCGGATCAAAGGGCGCCCACGTCGCGCTCGCGACGGGCGACCTCATCCCCCCCGGCCCGGACGTCCCAGCCCTCGCGAAGGCATTCGCCCTGGCGGCGGCCGCCGACGCGGGGGTCGTCATCGACACGAGCATCTATCACCACATCCCGCTCTTCCGCGCGCCGAATAGCTGGCACGCGAAGACGACGCTGTACGCGGTCCCGATCCCGCTGGACGACGTCGTCCGGGGGATCGACCTCGCCGAGGCGAAGCGACGCGCGGCGGCCCCGATCCCCTTCGACCTGCCGACGGGGCCGCCCGGCCCCCGGTTCGCGGAGGACTGGGCCGCCGCCCGGGCCGCCGTCGAAGCCGCCGCCGCGAGGCCCGCGCCCCACTCCCCCCTCACCGAATGGGGCGTCGCGACCCTGAACCGGGCGACCTGGACCTTGCTGCAAACCCCCGAGCGCGTCGGCTGCGGGGACCGGCACAGGCTGTTGTACAGCAGCGCCCGCGACATGGCCGAGAAGTCCGCCGACGTGGACGACCTGGTCCTGTCGCTGCTGATGCCGATCGGCTGCGCGTTCGGCTTCGACCCCGCCGACGTCCGCAGGCAAGTCGAATGCGGCATCGAGGACGCCCGCCCCCCCCGGAGGACGCCGTGAGAGAGCAACCGGCCCGCGCCTTCCGCGCCCAAGTCGTCTGCGACTTCCTGGACGCCGTGGACGCCGTTGCCGAACCCGAGCGACGCGACGCCCCCGACGGGGGCTTCGACGTCCGGGCCGCCGTCCGCGTCGAAGGGGATTCCCTTCGGTTGGGGATGCTGATCGACGACCCCGTCCGCCGCGACACGGTCGTCCGCCGCATCGACCCGGCCGCCCCGGCGGGGGCGATGGCGTGGGAGGCGCTGCACTACGGCCCCGCCTTCGTCCGCGTCTTCCACCTCTTGCAGTCGCTGCCCGACGGCCGACGACCCGCTCCCGCCCCTGGTCGACTCCCCCGAGTACGACCCCGACTCCTGCGACCCGCCCGACGACTACGAGCCGACTCCCATCGGCTGGTTTCCGTGAGCCCTGAAAACGCCGACGCCCCCGGGCGGCAACCGGAGGCGACGGCTCGAATCCGCTGGATGGACCCGAGGAAAGGACTCGAATGGCTGGACCTTATCCTAGCGCCTCCGGGGCGTCGGGGCGACCCGACCCGGAAGGATTCCGCGTCGTCGACGACCACACCGAAGCGGACGCCGGATTTCCGGACGACCCCGCGACGTGGCCGTTGGAACGGCTGACGACCCCGTGGGCCGTGCGCGGCCGCCGGTTCCGGGAAGGGCTGAAACGCCCGCTCCCGCCCGCCTGGTCCGACGGAATCGCCGTGTTCTCGGGGCTGAAGCTGCGCCCCGGGAAGCTGCTGCTGATCGCGGGCGAGCCCGGCGTGGGCAAGTCGTCGGCCGCGCTCCAAATCGTGGTCGACTGCCTGGCGAGGAACCCCGAGTTGAAGGCTGTCGTCGCGTCCGTGGAGATGTCCCCCGAGACCTGCCTCGAAAGGCAACTCGCCCGCCTGGCGCGCTTGCCGCTCGACCGGATCGCGGCGCACGCGACCACCGAAGCGGACGACGCCCGCCTCGGCGGGGCCTTCGCGGTCCTAGACGGCATCGGCGACCGCCTCATGTGGTGCGACGAACCGCACAGCCTGCGGGCCGCCGTCCGCCTCGCGGCGCTGACGGGGGCCGACCTGCTGTTGCTCGACTTCGTCCAGGAGATGGAACCCGCGAGCGACCCGACGCAAACGGACGAGTACGCGCGCCTCTCCGCACTGGTCCGCGACCTCGGGAAGCTGTGCGTCGAGCGCGACCTCGCGGTGATCGCGGTCTCTTCCCTGCGGCGGTCGGGGGGCGCGAACTACGGACGCCCCGGCCTCTCTTCGTTGAGGGGGTCGGGGAGCCTCGAATACCGGGCCACGGACGTCGTCCTGATGTCCCGCCACCCCGAGGGCCCGAACCCCGGCGACCGCGAGCACGACGACCCCGAGGCACGTCGGGTCGCGCGTCGCGGGCCGGTCGGCGTGCTGATCGACCACGCGAAGAACCGACACGGGCCCGTCGATTCCTTCCGCGCGATATTCGAGCGTGAGCATCAGGCGTTCCGGATGCCTCGCCCCGACGACGACCTCGGGCCGACGTCCGCCGGGCCGCCCGACCCCGCCAGCTTCCGCCCGCTCGGCGCGACGACCGCGAGCCCCGCCCCGGGCGCGACCCCGGCCGCCGACGACCCCGACGATGACGGTTTCGACGTTTACTGAGGAACGACCCCATGCACACCGAACCGAAGGGCAAGCCGGACGCCGCCCGCCGCCGCGCCTGCCTCCGCTTCCGCATCAGACGCGAGAACCGCTTCCTCGACGACGTCGTCCGCACGCTGGACCCCGTGGACGCGCTCGCGTGGTGGATGCTGCGCCGCGACACGCAACCCGACGGGCTGGCGAGGCCGGGCCGCGACCACCTCGCTGAACGCCTCGGGGTCGGCGGGGATCGGGCCGCCAAGGCGATCCGCGTCCTGACCGACATGAAGGCCGCCCGGCTGGTCTACGCCCACCGCCCCGGGATGGTGGCCGTGTACACGGTCCTGACCCCCGGCCAACTCGCGGCGATCAACCCCGAGGCCGCGCGGGTCGTCGCCGAGCGCGAGGCCGCCGAGACGCCGGACGAGCGCGACGAGAGGCGCGCCCGGGTCGATTCGTACCTGGCGAAGGTTGCCCGCCGCCGGGAAGCCCGCTCCAAACGGGGACGCGAGTCGTCCCTCGCGAAAAACGGGGCGCGTCGCTCGTCGACGGTCGGTTCACCGACGTCCATCGCCGGTGAGCCGACCGCCGAAGTAACGTCGGTGAGCTGACCGGCCGATTCCAACCACTCCCCTCAAGGGGAGTGGGGGGGACGGCCGTCCGCCGGCCCGGCTCCCGGCCGCCCCCCGGGGATCGGTTTCCGGGGATCGGAGACCGGCGGCCGGTTTCCACTTCGGGGTGGCCGGCGGGGCGGTCGATCCCCGGGCCGTGTCCGCCTCGCTCCGGCCCGCCGGACGCAGCGAACCACGATGCACCACCGAAGGGGCCGCCGACGACCCGTTGACGGGGGGCCGCCCGATCGCTTACCCCTCGAACGCGAGGGGCGGGCCGCCTGACCCGGCCCGCCCCCGCTCACCTCATCGCACGTCGCATGGAGACGCCATGGCTACTGTACGCAAACGCGGACGCCGCTACCACGCCCGATGGGTCGACGAACACGGCGTCAAGCGCGAGCGGGCCGCCTACACCGACCGCCGGGAATCCCAGAGGTTGGCCGACGAGTTGGAGGCCCAAGCCGCCAGGATTCGGGACGGGTTGGTCGACCCCCGCGACCTGGCGTTGAGGGAGCACGCCCGGACGCCCGTCGCCGAGCACATCGAGGCATTCGGCGGACGCCTGACCGCCAAGGGGGGGACGCCGAAGCACGTCGACGAAACCTTGAAGCGCGTCCGCCGCCTCGCGGCCGTGGTCAAGGGCGCGACCCTGGCGGAAGTGAGCCCGCCCCCCGCCGCCAAGCGCGCCGAGCTTGCCAAGTATG
Organism: Paludisphaera sp.; assembly: GCF_037189885.1. Taxonomy (NCBI): domain Bacteria; kingdom Pseudomonadati; phylum Planctomycetota; class Planctomycetia; order Isosphaerales; family Isosphaeraceae; genus Paludisphaera; species Paludisphaera sp. The sequence continues at coordinate 24,773 of NZ_JBBCIR010000042.1, read as the reverse complement.
AGGCCGCCCTGTCCCGCTGGACGGCGGGGGCGAAGCTGGCGGACCTGACCGCCGACGCGGTGCAACGGGCGCTGCGGTCCCTCGTGGATCACGGGTCGTCCCACCGCACGGCGAACGCCTATCGGGTGGCGATCAAGACGTTCTCGCGATGGTGCCTGACGTCGGGTCGGCTGGCGTCCGATCCCCTCGCGGGGGTGAGCGGGTTCAATCCCAGGGAAGACCGCCGCCACGACCGCCGGACGTTGTCCACCGACGAGCTTCGGCGTCTCATCGAGGCCGCCCATTCCGGCCCCCCGTGGCGAGCCATGAGCGGCCCGGCCCGGTCGCTGCTCTATCGGCTGGCCGTGGCGACGGGGCTGAGGTATTCCGAGCTGCAAAGCATCACGCCCGCGTCTTTCGACTGGCGCGCCGAGCCCGCGACGGTGCGGGTGGAGGCCGGCTACACCAAGAATGGCGACGTGGCCACGCTGAGCATCCCCCCGGACCTGGCGGGAGACCTGCGGCCGTTCGCGGGGGCCGTGGCCGACGGGGAGCCCGTCTTCCACCTGGCGGACGACCGGGGGGCGACGATGCTGAGGGGCGACCTGGAAAGGGCCGGCATCCCCTACCGCGACGCGTCCGGCCTCGTGTTCGACTTCCACGCCTTGCGGTGCCAGACCGCCACCTTGCTCGACGCGGCGGGCGTCTCCCCCCGCGTCGCCCAACGGATCATGCGGCACAGCACACCCGGACTGACCGACAAGTACACGCGCCCCCGGCTGGCCGACGTGGAGGCCGCCGCGCTGTCGCTGCCGAGCCTGAGGCCGACCGACGGCCGCGAAGCCGTGGCCGCGACGGACGGGTCCCCCCCCCCGAAGGGGAAGACGCCCGGCCGGTGCGAGGGCGGGGAAGGCTCGCCCGCCGTTGCCCACTATTTGCCCACCACCGGGGACGATTCGGGGCGTTGCGTGTCGCGTCATGGCGTGGCGGGATCGGACGACGCCGCTAGGCCGACGAGCCCTAAACCCCTTTCCCCGACCGGGGTTGACGCTTCAAGTCGCGTCGTGTCGCGAGGAAATGAGAGTGCCCCCCGAAGGACTCGAACCTTCAACCCGCTGATTAAGAGTCAGCTGCTCTGCCAATTGAGCTAGGGAGGCGTGGCAGGTGGGATTGATAGGGACATCATGACGTCCGGCGGTGTCGAAAGCAAGGGGGGGCCGGCGGGAATTCCGGATTTCGTCCCCGGGGCCGTCGGGAGGGCGGAAGGTTTGGGAATCGGGGCGGCCGGGGGCTATAATTTCGCGGGATGGTCGCACGGGGCGGTCGGGGACGCGCTCGGGGGGGCGGGGATGCGGAAGGACTTGGACGACGTCATCCAGGGATGGCCCTACGATCCCGGGCCGGGAGAGGTCCTGGCGCGCGAGATCCGCGCCAGGGACGGCCGCGCCGTCCTGCAGATCCGCATTGAACTGGGCATCCTGCAGCTCGAGGTCGCGGGACGGCCCGACGGGACGCGGCCCCACGGGGCGGCGACCTACCTGGATTATCTCCGCCATTACGCCGCGAACCGGGCCGACGTCGAGGGTACGGCGTGGACGATGTCGCCGCGGCACTGCATCGAGGCCGATCGCGAGTTCGTCCAGTTCTACCACCGTCGCGTGGCCTGGCTCTCGCTCCGTCGGTACGAGCTGGCCGCGCGCGACGCCGACCACACCCTGGCCCTGATGGACTTCGTCCGTAAGTACGGACCGACCGAGGACTACATCGCCTCTCATGAGCAGTTTCGCGGCCTCGTCCAGTTCCATCGCGCGCAAGCCCTTGCCACGCTGGCGCTGGAACGGAGACGCCCCGAGGAGGCCGTCGACGCCCTTCGCGACGGCGTCGACAGGCTGACCCACCATCAGAGGAACTGGTGGGACGCGCGCGAATCGTCCGAATCCCCCGATCCCACGCTGATCGAGCAGCTCAAGCTCAACGAGCAGGAAATCCGACGCAACTTCGCCGTCGACAAAACCTTGCGGGAGCAACTCGACGAGGCCGTGGCCCGCGAGGATTACGAGCAGGCCGCCCGCCTCCGCGACCAGATCCGGGCGCATGAGGCCGGGGGCCGTCGTTGAGGCTTCGCGCGCCCCGCGTCGGCGTCAGTGCGACGGCTTCGACCAGTCGACCCGATCGGCGGGGAAGACGGGGCCCTCGACGCAGACCCGACGGAGGTCGGGGCGGCCGTCGTCCTGGACGATCGGCGCGACGCAACTGAAGCACGCGCCGAAGCCGCAGGCCATGTGGTTCTCCAGCGAGACGTCGCAGGGGACGTCGTGTTCCCGGGCCAGCCGGGCGACGGCCGCCAGCATCGGCGGCGGGCCGCAGGCGACGACCTTCGCGGGCTTCTCGCCGGATCGGAGGCGTTCCTCCAGCAGGTTGGTGACGAACCCCGGCCGGCCGGCCGAGCCGTCGTCGGTGGCGATCTCCACCGCGATGCCGGCGCGTCGCATGTCGTCCACCCCGGCCAGCAGGTCGGCCGAGCGGACGCCGTAGAGGAGGGTCGCCGCGGAGACGGGCGTCCCGGTCTCGCGAGGCTGGTCGCCGTGGGACGCCTGGCCGAGCCATTCGCGGCCCAGGGCGAGGAAAGGCGTCTGGCCGATGCCGCCGGCGACGAACACGGCCTCGCCCGGGCCCGGGGAGGGGCCGAAGCCGTTGCCGAGCGGGCCCCAGACGTCGACCCGGTCGCCGGGGCGTCGTCGCGACAGGGCGGCGGTCCCCCGGCCGATCACCAGGTAGACGACGTCCAGCGAGACGGGCTCGCCGGAGGCGTCGCGGCGGACCTCGTAGAGGGCGAACGGCCGGCCCAGGAGGGGGTCGTCGGAGCCCTCGCCGGGCCCCCGGACCATCACGAACTGGCCGGGGAGGATCCGACGGGCGATCTCGGGGGCGTCGACGCGGAGGAGGAACGTCCCCCGCGCGATCTCCCGATTCTCCAGGACGGTCGCGCCGGGCGTCGTCAGCGCCCGGCTCGTGCAAACGTCGCTCATGATTCCTCGCCCGGTCGCTTCCGCCTGATCCCCGCCGCCTTGCGAGGGGGCTTGCGCTTCGGCATGGGCCGCCTGGGGGGCCCGCTGGGGGCGGACGCCTCGGCGACTTCGCGATGGATCCGCGGATCCAGGCCGATGACCCGACGTCCCTTGGCCATCGGGACCGGCGGCGGCCCCTGCGGCTTCTGTCGCGGCGGAGGCCCGGCGGGGCGCGGGCCGCGATCGGGCGCGGGGGGTCGAGGGCCGGGCCCCTGGGGCCGACCGGCCCCGGCGGGGCGCGGACGCTGCGACGGCGGCGGGCCGGGGGGGCGCGGCGGCGGGCCGCCCTCGGGGCGGAACCCCTGGCCGCGCGGGGCCCGCGGCGGACCGCCCTCGGCGCGATAGCCCTGATTGCGCGGGCCCGGCGGACCGCCCTCGGGGCGGTAGCCCTGGTTGCGCGGGCCCGGCGGCGGTCCCCCTTCGGGGCGGTAGCCCTGGTTGCGACCGCGAGGGCCGGGAGGCGGCCCCTCGGGGCGGTAGCCGGGCCGGCCGGGCCCAGCGGGGCGCGACGACGGGCCCTGGCCGTCCTCGAAGCGTTGACGCGGCGGCCGGACGCCGCTCGGCGAACGCGCGGGACGACGCCCTTCCTCGAACCGGCCCTGGGGGGGCCGCCCCTGGCGCTGCGACGGCGGCGGGCCCAGGGCCTCGATGTCGATCTCGCGCCTCGGCCCCTGGTCGCGGCCTTCCGCGAAGCGAGCGGGCCCGGCGGGCCTGCCCGGCCCCGACGGCCGCTGGCCTCGATCCTGCCCCCGGCCCTGTCCCTGCCCCTGGCCCTGACGCGGCACGCGTCCGCCCGGTCGGGTGTGGTGCGGGAGGTCGCGCGGCGGGGCGAGCGCGATGCCGGACGCGACCTTGCGGAGCATCTCGACCTCGGCGCGCGACAGCGGTCTGGCGTCGCCGATGGGGATCCCCTTGAGGCTGATGGGGCCGATGGCGACCCGGGTCAGGAGCATGACCTTGTGGCCGAACTTCGCGAGCATCCGGCGGATCTCGCGCTTCTTCCCCTCGGCCAGCACCAGCTCCAGGACCGTCGCCTCGCCCTGCGCGCCGACGACGCGGGCCCGCTTGGCGCGGACCTTGCCGTCGGATAGCCAGACGCCCTCGGTCAGGCGGGCCAGGACGTCCGGCGCGGGGGTTCCGGCGACCACGGCGCGATACATCTTCTCGACCCCGTACCTCGGATGGGCCAGCTTGTTGGCGAGCTGGCCGTCGTTGGTCAGGATCATCAGCCCGGTGCTCTCCTCGTCGAGCCGGCCGACGGTGTAGACGCGTTCCGGGACCTCGGGGAGCAGGTCGACCACGCGGGGGCGGCCGTCCGGGTCGTCGTTGGTGGAGACGTACCCCTTGGGCTTGTTCACCGCGTAGTAGACGTGGCGCTCGGCCTTCAACTTCTCGCCGTCCAGGGCGATCACGACCCGGTCGGGATGGACGCGAGCGCCCAGTTCCTTGACCGTCTTGCCGTCGACCGTGACGCGGCCCTGGAGGATGTATTCCTCGCACGCCCGGCGCGATCCCAGGCCGGACTGGGCCAGCACCTTCTGGAGGCGCTCGCCCTTCTCGGCCTCGGGGCTGGACTTCAGCGGCTGCCGTCGGGGCTGACGCGGGCCCTGGCCGGCGGGGCGACCGGCGCGAGGCGGCCCGCCCCCCTGCCCCGTCGTCGGCCCTTCGCCGCCGGGCCCCTGGTGGGAGTGCCCGCCGTGGCCGAACCGATTCGGCTTCCGGCTCGCGCCGGAGAGGCTGCGCCGAGGCCCCCCCGGCGGCTTCGGCCCGCCCCCTTCTTTCCGGGGCGGACGGCCCTTGCCGCCGCCGGGATGCGATCTCCGCTCCGCCATGGCCCACCTTCCTCGTCTCTTTGCGCGGCAGCGAACGGGCCACCGGAACCGATTCGACGACCGCCGGGGGCGTTGCACCCCCGCGCGGCGGAATCACTTTCATCTTACGATTTCCGGCCCGTCTCGGCCAGCGGTTCCGCGTGGGATCCGGCGTCCGGCGCCCCGATGAAGCGGAGTCGCGCCGCCGGGTCAGAAGTCGGTGAGGAGCTGGAGCTGGAAGAGAGTGCCGCTCTGGCCGGCGAAATAGCCGTACAGGAGGTTGTTCGCGGGGGAGTGGTTTATCCGCTTGGCCTCGAAGGTGGCCCGGACGTTGCGATTGCCGAGGAAGAACCAGTTGACGCCGCCGCCGTACTCGCTGCCGTCGCCGTGCCGGCCGAAGACGCCGGACGTCCTGGCGAACAGCTCGAACCGCTTCGGGACCAACGCGTAAGATCCCTGGACCAGGCCGCCGACGTCCGCCATGTCGTCGAGCGTCCCCCGCGGCGCCCGGCCGGAGGCCTTCAGGTCGGTGAGCCAGCGGGTGTAGGCCTCGGCCGAGAGGCTCATCCCGCGATACTTCAGCGAGATGTCGTAGCTGGCCAGGAGGACATGGGCGGCCTCCACGGTCACGCCCGGCGCCAGGGCGTTGGCCTGATACAGCGGCGTGCCGTCGGTCAGCCGAATGATGGTATTCTCGGGATTGGACTGGCCCTGTTCGAGGCTGGGCTCGCGGATGCTCCGGTTGTAGACGACCCCCGCCCCGAGCCGGGCCACCGGAGTCTCGTGGTACTCCTCGTCCGAGTAGCCCGGCCCGAACGAGCCCAGCGGCTCCCACCAGGCGGTGGCCGCGTAGGTCATGTTGGTGTTGGTCCGGCTCGCGCTCGGGCTGGCTGAGCTGAGGTCGTTGAAGATCCCGGCGTAGTAGTAGACGTCGCGGATTGGCTCGCCTTGCGCCCACGCGCCGGGGCTGATCCCGGGCCGGAAGAAGGTGTTGGCCATCGTGCGGTCGACGCCCAGAGGGTAGCGGCCCGACTCGATCCATTCTCGAGTCCCCGGCACCTTGTAATAGCCCCCGTTGAGGATGAACGCCTTCGAGAACTCGTAGCCCGCCCAGCCGAACGCCAGCGTCTGATTGGTCGCCGACGTGCTGAACACCGTGGCGTTGAAACGCAGGTGGGGCGAGAACGCGAATCCGGTGAAGCTGAACCAGTTCCGATTCAGCGTGAAATAGCTCCGATTCCGCACCGGGAGGACCTGGCCGGACGCGTCGGTCCAGGATTCCACCGAGCGGGCGAAGCCCGTATACCGGACCTGCGTCGTGATGTTCAGCTTGAGAGAGAACGGCGTTCGCTGCTGATCGGAGGGGGCGACCAGGACGTACCCGTTGTCGTAGGCGCCCACGATGAACCGGCGGGACGACCAGGCGATGTCGTCCTCGGGGATCGTGTCGTCGCCCGCGTCCATCAGCGACGAGAAGACCCCCCGCTCGGCCGTCCAGCTGGTGTCGTCGCCCTGGCTCGGGCTCGCCAGGGCGTCCTCCACCGCCGGGGCCGGGTCCGTCACGGGGGACGTTTGATCGGCCTCGGGCTGGTCGTCGTCCTCGACGATCGCGGGCAACGTGGTGGACCCGGCTCCGGGAGGGTCCGCCTTCCCCCGGCCGGCCAGCTCTCGATTCTCCTCGGAGAGCCGCCGGATCTGCTCGGCCTGCTCGGCCACGATCCGCTCCAGTCGGCGGAAGCGATCCTCGACGTCCGTCGGCGTCGCCTCCTGCGCGGACGCCGCGCACGCCACGGCCATCGCCATCACGAGCGGGCAGGCCCGCGACCAACGAATCCTAGGCATTGGGGGCATCACCATAGGGCCCTTCGCCTCCTCGCCGTCGCATATTCGACATAAGCATCACCCTTCCTCCAGGCAATCAGCCGAAAGAACACCGCCGGTACGCCAGTCGGGCCGATCACGACCGATATTTCCGAACAAACCGCCGAAACTCCTGGATGCCGGCGGGACGCGCGGATAAGGTGGAGGAAGCCCGGTGGTCCGTTGGACGGGCCGAAAGCGGGCGGAAAGCGGAGATGAAATGGATGCGCGAAATGATCGTGCGACTTGGTTCCAGGGGGTTGGCGCGGTTTGCAGCGTGACGCCGGACGCCCCCGGTCGGGCACATCGTCTGGTGCTGCTAGGGCCGCCGGGGGTCGGGAAGGGGACTCAGGCGGAATTGCTGTGCCAGGCGTTGGGGACGTGTCACCTGTCGACCGGCGACGTCTTCCGCGCGGCGTCGTGCCAGTGCGACCCGAGCCCGGCGTTGCGGTCGGCCCTGGAGGCGATGAGGCGCGGGGAGCTGGTCTCGGACGGGCTGGTCGTGACGATGGTGGAGGAGCGTTCGGCCTGCCTTCGATGCCGGGGGGGGTTCCTCCTGGACGGTTTCCCGCGGACGGTCTCGCAGGCCGAGGCGCTCGACGACCTGCTCGTCCGCGAGGGGACGGCTGTGGACGCGGTGATCTCCTACGAGCTGCCGCTGGACGAGATCGTCGATCGCCTGGGCGGCCGGCGGACCTGCTCGATTTGCAAGGCCGTCTATCACGTCAAGGCTCGTCCCCCCCGGGCCGGGGGGGTCTGCGACCTCTGCGGCGGCGCCCTGATCCAGCGCGAGGACGACCGGCCCGAGTCGATCCGGGTCCGGATGCGGGCTTATGAGGAGTGCACCCGCCCCCTGGCCGATTATTACGAGATGACGGGCCGCCTGATCGCGGTCTCGGCCGACGGCCCCCCCGAGGAGGTGCTGGAGCGATCGCTCCGGGAACTCCAGACGCGCGAAGAGTCGGCGCGGCACTGATTTCGCTTCGGCACGCATGGGTAGGAAGGGGCCCGGCCGCGACGAAAGAGCCGGAAGTGGGCGGGCCTCCCTTTTCCTCCCCGTGTTATAATTTCTCGTATCAGGACGTCGAGGCCGGTGGCATCGCCGGCCCCCGAGTCGTCCCCGGCGGGATGATCGCGGGGAGATCGACGCGCTCCGATACCTTGGAGATAGGTGCCGATGCTTAGGCTCTTGTTGCTGGCCTCGTCGTGGTTCCTCCACCCCCCCGAGGAACGGGAGATGACGGAACGAATGGTCCCGGCGGGTTACCACGGTAACTACTGGGGCCCGGCGGCCACCCAGGGGCGGAAGGACGGACTGCTCCCGCCGATCGCCTTGACGCCCCAGATGCAGCGTTGGGATTCCTGGGGCCGCGAGAATTTGCGCAGCGGCGACATCGTCTTCCGGATGGGTGACGCCCGCGTGGCCCGGGGCTGGTTCCCGATGAGCCGTTTCCTGGCCAACGCCAGCAACAGCAAGTTCTCGCACACCGGCGTCGTCGTGGTGGAGGACGGCGAGCCCGTCGTCTACGACACCACCCGCACGAGCGTCGCCCGGCAGCCGTTCTGCGTCTGGATCCTGGACAACGTGGGGAATTTCGGCGTCAAGCGGCTCCGGCCGGAACACCGCGACAAGATCCCCCAGGTGGTCGCATACCTCCACGACGTCTTCAACAGGCAAGTCCCGTTCGACTATGAACTGGGGCTGAACGACGACGCCCTCTACTGCGTGGAGCTGACCGAGAAGGCCTTCCGGCACGCCGGGCTGAAGCTCTCCGACCCGATCCGCCTGGGCGACATGGAACGGGCCAACGAGTTCCCGGTCCAGATGCTGGGGATCGCCGCGGCCTCCAGGTGGGCGCTCGACACCCCCCTGACGTTCGAGCAGGAAGTGTTCTTCCCGGGCAACGAACGCCACGGGATCTGGTCGTCGCCGCGCCTCCAGGAGGTCGTGGCGCCGACGTTCACGCCCGGCTATCCGTTCATGGCGGACCACGGCGTGCCGCGGGTCGTCTCGAGCGCCAACTGAGCCCGCGCCGACCTCATCTTCATCGGACCCTGTACCGACGCGCCCCGAGGTGGTCGTCCCTGGGGGGAACGGCCGCCCCCGGGGCGTTGCCGCGCCCGCCGGACGCGAACACGCCCAGCCCCGCCGCGACCAGGGTCAGCAAGGTCAGCTCCACCATCGTATTGACCTCGAATCCGCCGACGCGGCGGTAGAGCACCGCGTCGACCTGGTGGAGCGAGACGGCCCTCACCGCGAGGAACCCGAGCAGCGCCGCGATCGGCGAGAGGGCGAGGATCATCCGGGTCGAGCGGACGTGGACGGCGATGGCGGCCGGCGCAAGGCTCGCGAGCGCGGCCGCGGCCAGGACGACCCTCGCCTGGACCTCGCGACGGGCGTAGTACCAGCCCTCCTCGCGGGCGAGTTCGCGGACGGTCCCCGTGAGCTTGGCTTGCAGGCCGAGCGTCCGGGCGGCGGCCAGCGCGAGGAATATCGCCGCGAGCGCCAGCCACGTGGTCGCGGCGAGTCGCCCCCCCGGCCCCTTCCCCGCCCGCCAGGCCCAGACGCAGGCGATCGCGAGCCAGAGGTAGGTCGCGGTGGTGATCCAGGGGGGTAGGACGAGGGCCGCGTCCGCGGCCTGGGCGAGCAGGGTCGATGGCTCCAAGGCGCGAGGCTCCGGGGTGAGGAACGGCGGGACTCGACGACGTCCCGACATCCCTATCCTAGTCTCGCGGCGGCGGAATTTCCCAGGCAAGCCGCCGGATCCGCGCCCCGGGCCGCGCGACGGCCGGGGCGGGAGCCGCCCCGGCGTCGCGATCGGTCTCGTCAGGCACCGTACCGCAGGATGCCGAAGGCGGTCGCCCGCGCGAGCCCGACCGTCGTGCCGGTGAGGTTCACCGTGAAGATGGCGTCGGCGCTCGCGGTCGTCTTGCCGTAGACCGAGACGGAAAACGTCTTGGTCGTCTCGCCGGGGGCGAACGTCAGCAGTTCGGCCTTCGCCTGGTAGTCGACCCCGGCGATGGCCGTGAGGTTGGCGGTGGAGGCGAGCACCGAAACAGGGGTCCGCTGGGCCGCGTTCAGCGAGACGGTGAAGACCGCCCCCCGCATCCCGGTGAGGCCCCGCTGCATCCGGACGTCGGCCACCGAGAGCTTCGGGGCGACGACGACGTCGTCGTCGAGGATCACCCCGGTCCCGATCCCCTGGACGATGGTCGAGTTGACCGCGCCGGAGAGCCTCAGCTGGAACGACTCGTTGGACTCGGCGATCGAGTCGGTGACGATCGGCACGCTGACCGTCTTCGCCATCTCGCCCGGGGCGAACGTGAGGGTGCCGGCGGTCCGGACGTAGTCCGCCCCGGCGACCGCCGTGCGGTCGGCCGTCCCGTAATCCACCTCGACCGACGTGTCCGGCGCCCCGACCCGCGTGACGGTGAAGGTCATGGCGGTCGTCCCGCCCGTCCCCTCGGTGACGGAGGGATTGTTAACCAGCAGGAGCGAGGTCAGGAGCTGCCGCTCTTCCATCGAGTCGAAGGTGGGGCGACGTCGCCGGGCGTTGAGACGATCGGAATGCATTTTGATGTGCTCTCTCGTGGAGTCTCGGGTTCATGCGACGATCCGGGCCGGCGCAAGGGACGGACGACGGCCCTCCGCTACCCGAAGCCTAGGTCAGGGTCGGGGGGCGGGCGAACGGAATTGCTTCGATTGGATGTTGGGATCGGATCGAGGGACGGCCGGCGTCCGTCGGCGCGAATGCGCGTCCGGGCCTGGCGGCCGTTGAGCGGAACGGGGGGGGCCGCCTCGCGGCCCTGACGGACGACGCCACGCACGACGTGGCAGGTTGGGCGGGGGCGGCCTTCAGCAGCTCCCCATCCGACTGAATTCGGATGTTAACGGCCGGTCAAAGGGGTGTCAATGACTCGGACCCTGATATAAGCTTTTTCTCAAACCACAACTTCATGATATCATGTAGCTTGCGAACGAGTGGGCCCGACGACCGCCCGACGTGGCCCGCCAACGTCCTCGCCCACGCCCCATTGAATCTAAGATCGCCGGCCGTCGGGAACGACTGCGACCGGCCCGATATCGACACCGGCACGCGCAAACCAACCTGCATCTTTTGATCCAGGGCTTCACGAAGCCGAACATGAACGGATTCGGTCCACGCGCGGGTTCGCACGGCCGTGGGCGTTCACGAGCGGGGCGGACGGGGGAAGCTCCGGGCCTCTCGGCGGTCGCTCATGCCGTGGATGGCGAAAGGGCAAGGCATGACCGTGACGGGCCCGTGGCAGGGCGGCCGGGGGCATGGCGAACGCGTCGGCGTCGTGATGGGGATCAAGGCGGCGGCCGGGGGCCGCGAGCGATCGAGCGCGGAACCGAAGGGCTTCGAAATGACCACGGCGGCCCTCCTAGGGGGGAGGACCGCCGTGGCGTTGAGGGTAGCGGCAAGCCGACCAGTCGCGATCAGGCCGCGGCGAGGCGGCGACGGAAGAGCAGCAGGGCGGGGATGCCGAGGCCCATCAGGGCGAAGGCCGACGGCTCGGGGATGGCGTTCAGGGTGACCTGGCCGTTCACGCTGGTGATGCCGCCGTTCGTATTCGGGGCGCTGATGACGATCCGGCCGGGGGTGCCGCTGTCGGCGTTGAGGATGTCGTACCGGACGCGCCCGTCGGCCGTGGTGAACGTCAGCGGCCCGTTGAACTGCATAACCAGCGTGCTCCCCTCGGAGTAGATCCGACCGCTGATGGAGCCCGTGAAGTCGTAAGTGTCGAACGTCGGGGCGCTTTGCGTGATGTTCAGCGTGAATCCGGTGTCCACCTGCACGGGGGTGGCGGCGTCCGTCAAGCTGGTGTTGAACTGGCCGAAGGTGGCGAAAGAGAACTCGCCGTCTTCCAGGTTGAGCACGCCGATGCCCGTGTCGAAGCTGATGTCGACGCCGGCGATGTTGTCGAGGCGGCTGGTGCCGGTCGCGTCGAACGTGCCGGTGGCGACGAAGATGATCTGCTCGGCGACGGCGGCCGGGGCGGCGGCGAGAAGGACGGTGGCGCAGACGGCCAGGAAAGAGGCCTTGCGGGTGATCGTCATGCTGTTCCCCTCAAATTGATGTTTCTTCTAACGAGCCAATCCCTGGCGTTCGCACGAGTGGCGTCCACTGCCTTGGCTTGAGCGTGAGGTTTCGCGTCAGGGTGTCGTCCTGTTTTCCTTCTCCACTGCGGTGCACATTGTGAACGCCACGATGCCCGATGTCAACGGAAAACTTATCATCACTTGGTCCATGTCGATTTTACCCTTACCTTGCGGACTCCGCGTCGCCCGCATGTCGACCCCCGGCAACGTCGGGCCGCTCAGGCGAAGCGCAATGCCATACAAATCAGCATGGCCCTGGCAACGCTCGCCCAGCGGCTTATATAGACCTGATCGAACAGGAATTGCGCGGAACCGGCGCGTGTGGGCGTCCGAAAAAGGGGTGCCCCGGGGGCGGAGATCTCGGTCGAGACGTCCCGGGGGCGGCGGGATTACAGCTCGTTGTTCCGGGCCGCGGCCTGGTCGGTGAGGACCGTGGCCCAGGCGGGGGTGAGGTGGGAGCGGCTGTCGCGGCCTTCTCGCTTCGCCCTGCCGATGCCGCCGGGGGCGGGGAAGACGAACTGATTGAGCAGGCCCATTACATCGGCGAAGACGCCGGGGAAAAGCCCCGCGGCGCGCGCCATGACCTCGGCGGGCAGGGAGATGATGGCCTCGGCGTCGCCGTGGCGGGCGGCGTCGACGATCCGCCGCGCGGCCTTCTCGGCGCTCACGGAGAGACCGGGGATGGAATCGCCGATGGTGAACCAGGCGAATTCCTTCTCGTTCTGGCCCTTGAACATCGCCCGGTGGGGGCTGCCGGTGCGCATCAGGCCGGGGGCGACGGTCGTCACGTAGATGCCGTCCTTCATCAGCTCGGCGCGGAGCCCCTCGGAGAAGCCGACCAGGGCGAACTTGCTGGCGCTATAGGGGAGGAGGTGGGGGGCGGGGACCTTGCCGCCGATCGAGGAGACGTTGACGATCCGCCCCTCGCCCCGTTCGCGCATGGCGGGTAGGGCGGCGGTCGTCGTGTAGTAGGGTCCCCAGAAGTGGGTGAGCATCGCCTCCTCATAGTCTTCGAGGGTGGTCTCCTCGAAGGGGCCGACCTGGATGATCCCGGCGATGTTGACCAGGACGTCGAGCCGGCCGAAGCGGGCGAGGACGTCGGCGACGAGGCGGTCGACCTGGGCCTGGTCGGTGACGTCGCAGGTGAACGCCGCGACGTCGGCGCCGCGGGAGGCGAGGTCGACGCGGGCGCGTTCCAGCTCGTCGGCGTCGCGGGCGCAGATGGCGACTCGGGCGCCCTGGGCGGCGAATTCGCGGGCCGTCACGAGGCCCAGGCCGCGCGAGCCGCCCGTGATCAGGACGACTCGGCCGCCCAGGTGGATCATCCGGCGGTTCCGGGCGAACGCCCGCGCGGCCGCCACCGCGCCGGCCCCGATCGCCGCGACGGCGAGGGCCTTCTTCAAACCGCTGTTCATGGCGTCGACTCCGACGGGAACGATCGAACGAGGTTCGTCTCGGCGGGGCGGGGTCGCAAATCGGGTGCCCGGGGGGATATCCGGGGCCACGCGACGGCCTCCCCGCCTGGCGCGGTACGGGATGAAAAGTCCTCGACGGCGTCGACGACCGTCGCGACATCGCGGACGGCCGGACCGGCCCCGCGGAGCCCAGGCCGAGCCCCCCCGTCGACGACGCGCCTGGCCCTTCGCTTGAAAACCTTCGAGAGGCGCGATCCGCGCGACGGGGGGTGGACGGGCCGCGGCCGGATCCTTAGATTACTGGGAGAAGGCGGCGACGCCCGAGAGGCCGGGACGCGCGGCGACGGCTCGCCGCGCCCGCCGCCCGGGCACCTCTCTCCCTTGCCAGGGCCGGGGCGGCGCGCGACAATGGCTCCGACCGTCCGCCGCGTCCGGGCGACGCGCGCGGCTCTCCTCGCTGTCCCGTTCGCCCTATCGAGTTCTGCCCATGCCGCGCACGGTTCTGATCGTCGACGATGAGCGCGACACCAACGACGTCCTGGCCAGCTTCGTTCGGTCTCGCGGCTTCGAACCGATCCAGCTCCACGCCGGCGCCCAGGTGAAGGCCGCCGTCGCCGAGCACGATCCCGTGCTGATCCTGCTCGACGTGATGCTGCCGGACATGGACGGGTTCGCGATCTGCGACGCCCTGAAGCGGGACCGCGAGACCAACCTGATCCCGATCATCATGGTGACCGCGCTGGACGAGGCCCACCACAGGGTCGCGGGGGTGCGCGTCGGGGCCAACGGCTACCTGGCCAAGCCGTTCGCCCCCGAGCAGCTCTTCCGGGCGATGGACGAGGCCCTGGCCTGGCACGACGAGCACCGCCGGCGGGGGACCTCCGGGGAGATCAACTTCGACATCCGCAGCGAGCTGACCTATCTCCAGCAGGCCAACGACCTGCTGGCCGACCTCTTCGCCCACACCCGGCTGACCGACCGTCAGATCAAGGATCTGAAGCAGGCGGTGATGGAGATGGGGGGCAACGCCATCGAGTGGGGCCACCGCAAGAACGCCGACCTGGTCCTGCGGATCACCTACCGGATCGACCCCGAGGCCATCACGCTGATCATCCAGGACCAGGGCCCCGGCTTCAACCCGGGCCGGCTCCCCCACGCCGCCTCGGACGAGGATCCCATCGGCCACATCGACCTGCGCAACGAGCTGGGGATCCGCGAGGGGGGCTTCGGGATCATGCTCGCCCGCGGCCTCGTCGACGACTTCCGATACAACGAGAGCGGCAACCAGGTCACGCTCATCAAGCGGTTCGCCCCGCCGGACTCCTCCCCGTCCGACGCCTCCTGAGCGTCTGCCTCGAATCGCCGTCGCCCGGGAAGTCCGCGCCCTAGAATCCCGGTATTGTCGCGGCGCGGCGCGGTGCCGCATCAGGCCCCGGGAGTCGCGGCGGAGATGAACGCGGAAGCAAAATCGTCGTGGTGTGCCCCAACCGCCCCGCACCGGGACGCCCTGGGCGGCGGCCTCGCCGGCCGGTTGCTGGACGCCCTGCGCGACCCGGCCTATCTCATCGACGCGTCCGGGTTGACCCTCCACTGGAACGAGGCCGCCGCGCGCTTCACCGGCTACTCCGCGAGCGAGATGGTGGGCCGGCCGGCCTCGAGCTCGCGGCTCGGGCTCACGGACGCCGCCGGGGTGCCGCTCCAGGCCGACGATTACCTGGGCAAGCGGGCCCTGCTCCAGGGCAGGCCGATCGACCGCATGGGCACGCTCCGCCGCGGCGACGGCGAGCGGGTGCAGGTGGAGGCCCGCTGTTCGCCCGTGCGCGACGAGGGTGGTGCCCTGCTCGGGGTCCTGGTGGTCCTCCGCGACGCCTCCGGCGACGCGGCGCTGCGGAAGGCGCTCCGCCAGGCGCGCGAGGCGGCCGAGCGCGATCCCCTCACCGGCCTGGCCAACCGTCGCGCGCTGGACCGGATGCTCGACATCCAGCTGACGGTCCAGGCGTGCGAGGGGCGGCCGTTCTGCCTGGTCATGGCCGACATCGACCACTTCAAGGCGGTGAACGACCGATGGGGCCACGCCTGCGGCGACCGCGTCCTGGCCGCCTTCGCCGACCTGCTGCGGGGCCTGAGCCGCGCCGAGGATCTGGTCGCGCGGCTCGGCGGCGAGGAGTTCGTCGTCCTGCTCCCCGACGCCCCGCTGGAGGTCGCGATGCGGGTCGCCGAGCGGCTCCGGCTGGCGACGCCCGACGCCGGCCCGCCCGAGATGGCCCCGCGCCGGCTCACGGCCAGTTTCGGCGTCGCCGAGGCCGTCCCGGGCGACACCGCCTCCAGGCTCCTCCGCCGCGCCGACGCCGCGCTCTACCGCGCCAAGGCCGGCGGGCGCGACCGCGTCGAGGCCGCCGCGATCGACGACGCCCCGGCGGATCCCCCCCCGGCCTGATCCCATCCGCCCCGGTCCCGGCGGTAGGCCCTCGTGGCCGGCCGTCGGAGCGCCTTATACTTGCGATCGCGCCCCCCGGCGACGGGTCGTGGTCGAATCGGGGGAGCGTGGACGCGAGGTCGTTCGGGGGCCCGGGGAATCATGTACGTCCGCTCGTTCCGGCTCGGTTTCGCGGCCCTGGGCGGGGCCGCGATCGTTGCAACCACCCTGGGGATGGCCGGGGATCGGCCCCCGGTCGCCTCGATCCCGACACCCAGCGGCTGGCGCCAGCACGACATGGCCCGGCCCCGCCCGGCCGTGGTCGAGCCCGCCGGCTGGTCGGTCGGCGTCCCCGCCCCCGCCGACGCCGTGGTCCTGTTCGATGGCCGCGACCTCGCCGTCTGGGAGTCCGCCTCGGGCGGGCCGGCCGAGTGGTCCGTGGCCGACGGCGCGTTCGTCGTGACCCCCGGCAAGGGGGCCATCCGGACCAGGGAATCGTTCGGCGACGCGCAGATCCACCTGGAGTGGGCCTCGCCGGCCCCTCCTCGCGGCCGGGGCCAGGACCGCGGCAACAGCGGCCTCTTCCTGATGGGGTCCTTCGAACTCCAGATCCTCGACACCTACAAGGCCGAGACCTACGCCGACGGCATGGCGGGCGCGATCTACGGCCAGTACCCGCCGCTGTTCAACGCGACGAAGCCGCCCGGCGAGTGGCAGGCCTACGACGTCGCCTTCCGCGCCCCGCGGTTCGACCCCTCCGGCGCCCTGCGCGAGCCGGCGCGGATCACCGCGTTCCTCAACGGCGTGCTGGTGCAGGACAACGAGCCCCCCGTCGGCGGGACGTCGTGGCTGGAGGCCGTCGCCTACGAGCCGGGCGCGACGACCGGCCCGATCGAGCTGCAGGACCACGGCCACCCGGTCCGCTTCCGCAACATCTGGGTCCGCAAGCTCCCCGAGCGCGTCCCCGCCACCGAGGCCGAGCGCCGGGAGCCGAAGATCGTTGCCGTGCCGGCCGCCGACCTCGACGCCCTGGCCGGGACCTACGGCCAGGCCGACGGCGTCCAGCTCCAGCTGACGCGCCAGGACGACCACCTGCTGCTGAAGCTCCCGTTCCGCGCGACCCCGCTGCGGATCGTCCCGGTCGCCCCGCTCCACTTCGTCCTCCCCTACACCGACGGCGACGTCACCTTCGAGAAGGACGACGCCGGCAAGCCGACCCTCGTCAATCTCCGCATCGGCGACGGCTCCCCCCGCCCCTTCCCGCGGGTGGAGGAGTAAGGCGGCCCCCCGCGGCTACTCGGCCAGCCCGTACAACCGCCTGAACCAGGCGACGAACCGGGCCGCGACGGCGGCGTCGCGCTGGAAGTACCGGGCCATCATCGCCTGACCATACGGCTTGCCCGGCTCCCCCTGCCATGCGAGCCAGGAGTGGACTTCGGCCTTGATGACGTCCGGCTCCGAGAAGGCCGCGCCGAGGTCCCTCGCCTCGGCCGTCGCCTTGCGGGCGTGGCCGATGAGGACATCATCCGCGGCGATGAGGTCGGCCAGGAAGTCCTCCAGCTTGCCGTCCCGCGCGTTGTCCGGCATCAGCCAGACGCCGACGGCGGGAACCTTGAAGCGTGTTGACTCGCCGATGAAGCCGTCCACAGGCGGGGCGTCACCGACCGCGGGAACTCCCACTCGAGCCAAGCGATCTCGAACCGCCTGCCAGCGGCTGGCGATCGGCGCGTCGGCGTCGAGGATGAAGCCAACGGGCCGTCCAGTGGATGCTTTAACATTCGGCTCGATCGAGTCCAGAAGAGCATCCACGCTGCCTGCCTGCTGGAACAACGGGAGATCGGGAGGAGTCTCCCAGGGCTTTCGACCCGGCGGATAGTCCAAGCCGTTGTGCGGTAGAGCAGGCTGACGAGAGACCACTGGTCATCGATCCCTTCGACGTACAGCCGGAGCTTGGTCTCGTTCTTCGCCATCAACGGACCTCAATATCTTGCTCGATGGCGATCTGGATCTCCGAGGCTTCGAACGCGACCGCCTCGTCAAGCCTCCGCTCGATCTTCTGGACTGTGACCTCGCCCGCCAGGTCCGGTCGCGCCCCGCAAAACCAGGCCAGTGCCCGGAGGGAGTCGAGGCTGTGCGTCGTCAAGAAGACTTGGACGTCGTTGCGGACGGCCGTCTCCACGATCAGGCTCCATACGTCGCCAAGGATCGAGTAATGGAGCCCCGTATCGACCTCATCAATGAGGAGGACGCCGCCTTTCGTCCGAGCTAGCACCACCGCCAGGGTGAGCAGACGACGCATCCCTTCGCCGTGGCTCCCCAGCGGGCGCCTCTGGGGTTCGCCCTGGAATCCAACCACGACGCCGCCGCGCGGGTCGGACGCGGCGGATCGCTCGCCGCTCAGGAACGCGATGCTGGTCAGGTCGGGTTCCAGGAGCTGCATCGCGCGGACAACTTCCCCCTCGTCGCCGTCGGTGATGATCTTGTCCCACAACTCGACAAGTTCACCACGATCCAGGGACTCGGGAGGCAAGAACAATGATGGCAATCCCTCCATCCTCGGAAAAGCGGCGAGTCGCGCGTGCCTCGTGAATGCTCGACGTGGATCAAAGGCTCCCGCCATCGAGACCGGGACCGCTGGGTGGTCGTCCCAAGGGGACCGAGAGTAGCCACCGTCCTGCGCGCCTACGACGAGGATGAAATCGGCTGGATCCAGGAGCTCGAGGCCTGCGGCCGATCTGGGGAGTTTTCCCCTATAGTCCGATATGGGGACGATCTCGAAACCGAGAAACCCGAACGAGTCGCCAGAATATAGCCAAAACTGGGATCCGGGCTCGATCGAATGGCCATGGAAAAAATGAGATATGTCAGGCAGCCTCGCTGTCGTGGCGCGTCCCATATCGGAAGGGGGAAGAATCGTCTCTCCTCGCCTTCGAGCGGTCTGATCGAGCGTCCGAAAGTCGCCGCCGTCGGCAAGGAGTTGGACAGCCTCCAGGATCGACGACTTGCCCGAGTTGTTCTTGCCGACGAGCAGGTTGACGCGAGACAGGTTAGCGAGCGTGTAGCGTTCGAAGCCGCGATACCCTTCCATAACAAGCTGCTTGATCATGGCCGGCTCGCCTTCGTATCGACGTCGGAGGCGCGGGCACGGCCCGCGCGAGAACTTCGCCCACATTCTAACAGGGGGAAGAAGCCCGGCCGGTTCAATCCTTGCCCCCGTCCGTCCTCATGCCGTCGAGGCTCTCGCGCAGGCGCGTGAGGGTCTCGGCGGAGTCGGGTTCGGGGGCGAGGTCGCGGAGCTGGGCGGGGTCGGCGAGGACGTCGTAGAGTTCCTCGCGGCCGTCGGCGTTGCGGATGTAGGAGAAGCCGTCGGCGATCACGGCGGCCATCGGCCCGCGCCAGGCGGGGGGGCGGGCGGGGTTTTTCGAGACGGCGTCCTTGATGCGGACCTCGGTCAGGACGGGGGCCTCCGCGGTCGGACGGCGGGCCAGCGAGGCGCCGGGGAAGGCGGGGCCGTCCAGGCCCAGGACGTCGAGGACCGTGGCGGGGATGTCGCGGATGCTGACGGCCTCGGCCACCGACTCGCCGCCCCGCTCGCCGCGCGGGAGGAAGATCAGCAGGGGCACGCGGGTCTCCTGGTCGTACAGGCTCCGCCCGTGGCCGATCAGGTCGTGCTCGCCCAGGCCCTCGCCGTGGTCGGAGGTCACGATCACGAGCGTCTCGTCCAATATCCCGCGCCGCTCCAACTCGTCGAACAGCCGGCCGACCTGCTGGTCGAGGTACGCCAGGCAGTCGTCGTAGGAGTCGCGGGCCAGGGCGAGGTGGGCGTCCGTGACCCCCGCGCGGGAGCGGACGTCCCACTCGCGGATCATCGCCTCCTCCTCGGCGTCGGCGGCGGGACGGCCGAAGGGGCGCTCGAAGCCGTCGGGCGGGATGAACGGGCCATGGGCGTCGAAGTAGTTGAGGAAGGCGAAGAACGGCCGGTCGCCCCCCCCTTCCCCGTCGAGCCAGTTCAGGAAGGCTCCGTTGATCCGCGCCGCGTCCTTGCGACGACGCTCCACCCCGCCGAGCGAATCCGGCAGCGCCTTGACCGCCAGCCGGCCCAGCGACGAGCATCGCAGGGCCTCGGCGACCGAGACCGACTCCTGTTCCTCGTAGAAATCGTCATAGTGCCGGAAGCCCCGGCCCAGCCCGAACCACTGGTTGCAGAAGAACGTGTTGGCGATGAAGCCCCCCGTCGCGTATCCGCGCGAGGAGAGCGCCTCGGCCAGCGTCGGATAGGTCCCGTCGAGCGGCTTCTTCTCCCCCACGTTCAGCTCATGGGGCCATCGCCCCGTGAACATGCTGGCGTGCGACGGCAGGGTCCACGGCGCGGTAGACCTGGCTTGATCGAACCGGACGGCCCGCGCGGCCAGGCGGTTGAGGTTGGGGGTGGTGTCGCGATGGTAGCCGTACAGGCTCAGGCTCTCCGCCCGGACCGTGTCCAGCACCAGCAGCAGGACGTTGGGCGAGCGCCCCGTCGCGGCCGTCGCGGGGACCCGGGCCGATAGCGTGGCGTGGACGCGGCCCCAGCCGTACAGGACCGCCGCCACGACGCCCAGGGCCGCCGGCGCGACGACCAGCGCGCGGCGGAATCGGACCGGGTCGGCCAGGGCTCGGCGCGCGGTCGTCGCCCCCAGGCCGGCCGCGAGCGCCACGGCCGCGGAGCCGTAGAGGCCGGGGATCGTCAGCAGGAGGGCCAGCCCGCAGAGGAACCCCATCGCCGCGAGGGTGGCCTTCCGCGCCCAGGCCGGCCGGACCCAGGCGAACAGCCCCAGCACGACGCCGATCGCCCCGAAGATGGCCACGTTGGAGGCCGGGATCATCCAGAAGAAGTGCCGGCTCATCTGGAAGGTCCCGAGGGCCCCGCCGCCGGAAATCTCGTTGCGGACGAGCCACTGGGTCAACTCCAGCGTCCCCGTCAGCAGCCCGAACAGCAACGCCAGCCGCGCCACCCCCAGCGGCGACGCCGCGCGCCTCGCCTCGGCCTCGATCACCCCGCCAACCTTCGCCGCGCTCGCGCCATCCATGTCGCCCCCCCCTTCCCCGTCCCTGGGTCCAGCCCCTCCATACCCCAGCCCGCCAAACCGAGCAACGCCGATCCTCGGCCGCGGTTGGCTTCGTTCGTCACGCGGGGCGCAACCGACATTCGCCGCAAGTCAATTCCACGAAAATCATTTCGACGAAATCCCCGTGGCTTCGTTCGTTACTTTCGAATCGTGCTCTCGGGGCGTTTCGCCTACGCCGGGAGCCGAGGAAGATCGGCCGCGAGGGCTCTCGGCGGCGAGTTGCGGGTTGGCTCGGGACGTGGGGCCCCCTGGCGACACGCCCGTCGCGGCCCGTGGAGCCTCGGGTCAAGCTCACCGATCACGAATTGCCAAGGATCACCATCAAGAGACGATCCTCGGGTCCGACGCGGCGATTTCAGGTTTCTTTTCGTCGCGGGGGTTTTTCCCGCCCCGACGCTCCCGGGCGTCAGGCCACGATCCCTCATCGCGCCCTTCCTGGCCGATGGCGCGACGGACGGCCTCGGCGACGCCGACGGGATGGATCCGCGGGAAGAGTTTTCGGGCCGCGTCGTCGCGGACGACGGTGGGATTCCTGAGCCCTTCGATCAGGTGCCGCCCGACGGCGAACTTGTTCGGCGTCACCAGCGCCAGCCACAGCCCGGAGAGCCACGGCGAGAGGATCGGGACCGGGACCAGGATCCGGCGCAGCCCCATATGGCGGGCGTATTCCTCGATCAGCCCGCGATAGGGGACCACGTCGGGCCCGCCGATCTCGACGACGCGACTCTCGCCCGGCGGGAGATCCAGGGCCGCCCCCAGGTAGGCGACCACGTCGTCGACGGCGATCGGCTGCGTGGGCGTGGAGAGCCAGCTCGGGCAGACCATCACCGGCAGGCGATCGGTCAGGGACTTGACCATGTCGTAGGACAGGCTGCCGGGGCCGAGGATCGCCGAGGCGCGGAACTCGATCGTCTCCGCCCCCGAGACGTCGCGGAGGATGCGGCCGACCTCGTGACGACTCTTGAGATGCGGCGAGAGATTCGCGTCGGAGTCGTCGCCCAGGCCGCCGAGATAGACGATCCTGCGCACGCCGGCGTCCCGGGCGGCCTCGGCGAAGTTGGTCGCGGCGCGGCGGTCCTGCTCCTCGAAATCGCCGTCCCCCGCCATCAGGTGGATGAGATAATACGCGACCCGGGCCCCCTTCAACGCGGGCCGGAGCGAGTCGGGATCGAGCACGTCGCCGGCGAAGGGCTCGACTCCGGCGCCGAACTTCTCCCGGATCACGTCGGGCTTGCGGGCCAGGCAGCGGACCCGGCCGCCGCGACGCTCCAGGACCGGGACGAGTCGCCCGCCGATGTATCCGCTGGCACCGGCGACGAGGATCGGCGGCGATGGTTCGAGATTCGCTGACATGAGCGTCGCCCCCGGGCCATTCAACAGATAACCGTCCGCGATGAGAGCACGATGCACAGCTTCCGCAAACCGTCTGCCGAAACCGTCCGGAAGTTCCTCGACGCCCAGGCGAGGCTCGATTTCACCTACTCCCCCGTCGGCGCGACGGCCGACCCCTTCCCCCCTCCGTCCTTCCGGCTGAACCACACCCGCGAACGAATCGGCACCGGCCGCGAGGCGTTCGAGCGCGCGAAGACCGCGCTTCGACGATGGGACCAGTTCCGCATCGGATGGGCGGAGATCCAGCCGGCCGACGCGCCGATCCGCGAAGGCGAGGTCGTGGCGATCGTCGCCCGCCGCCTGGGGGTCTGGTGGGTCAACGCCTGCCGCGTCATCTACGTCATCGACGAGGACGACCCCGCCGAGCCCCGCGCGCGGTTCGGCTTCGCCTACGGCACCCTTCCGGATCACGTCGGGTCCGGCGAGGAGCGATTCCTCGTCGATTGGGACGCGGAGACCGACGCGGTCTTCTATGACGTGCGAGCCTATTCCCGCCCCAACCTGATCCTCGCCCGCCTGGGCTATCCCTACATGCGTCGATCTCAGCGACGCTTCGGCTTCGAATCGGTCGCGGCGATGGCGCGATCGATGGCCGCGCAAGGGATGGCGACGCCGACGAAGTGACGCGCCGTCCAGGGATTCCTCGGACGCCCTCCCTCGGTTCGACGCTTCCTCACTTGCGGGAGGACGGCGGCGTCGCCACGATACGAGGGGCCGGTCTCGTCGCACTCACCGATAACCAGGGGCTCCCGCCATGACTTCCCGCATCCTTCGCTCGACCGATCGCCGAGCCTTCATGGGCTCGCTCGCCGCCGGCGCGGCGTTCTTCACCACGCGCGGGCTGTTCGCCGAGGAGCTGGCCCGCACGCCGTCGAGGACCGAGGGCCCCTTCTATCCGGACCAACTCCCGCTCGACCAGGACAACGACCTCGTCATCCTGGGCGACTCGCTCACCCCCGCCGTCGGCGAGATCGCGCAACTCCACGGCCGGATCCTCGACGTCACCGGGACCCCCCTGAAGGGGCTGACGATCGAGATCTGGCAGTGCGACGGCAATCAGGTCTATCTGCACACCGCCGACAGCGGCAAGAACGCCGACAGGCAGGACAAGAACTTCCAGGGCTTCGGCCGCTTCACCACCGCGAGCACGGGCGAGTACCGCTTCCGCACCATCAAGCCCGTCCCCTACCCCGGCCGCCCCGCGCCCCACATCCACTACAAGATCAAGCGCGGCGACCGCACCCTGCTGACCTCGCAGCTCTTCATCGACGGCCATCCCGGCAACAAGACCGACGGCGTGGTCCAGCACGGCCTCGACGACTCCGCGCGCAAGCTCCTGATGGCCGATTTCCGCCCAGTCCCCGACTCCAAGACAGGCGAATGGACCGCCGCGTACGACATCGTCCTCGGCCGTACCCCGGACGACGAGGTCCTGCACACGACCCGCGACGCCCGACTTCGCAATACCTGAGCCGCATACCTGAGCAGCATCACGTCCGTGACACGAGGCGATCACCCGGGAGGTTTAGCCGCCACGCGAAACTTCCCCGAGCCACCGGAGCGTAGCGGACTTGGAAAAGCAGTACCTCGAGCATCTGAGGGATTGAGTTCAAGACGCCTGCCACCCGAGGGTCGCATGAACGGAAGGCCCCGATTCGAGTTCGTCAGGCTCCTGGCCCTGGCCGCCGAAGCCGGACTCATGCGCTGGGACCCGCAAGGAGCGGCGGATGATGTCTGCACCTGCCGATCCGCATGCGATGGACAGCGTTACCGGCTCCGCCACATCTGGTGGTATGCCGCGGATGGAATCCCGCTCGATCGACAGGCGGTCGTGATCGCATCCGAGGCCGTCGAAGTCGGCTCGACCTGGGGCACGATAGGGCACGACCATGCGCTCCGGTTCCTTGCCACGTCGTCGCGCGAGTGGAGAGAACACGTCCGCGAAATGATCGATCGAGTCAGCCCGCCGGAGCCGAGCATGGCCGAGCCGCCCGACATCTCCACGAAGTGGCAATCCCTGGCCCTCGCGGTGCGCGACGCCTCGACACGCGGGCGGCTTTACTGGGAGCGGTCACCTGCTTCGACAGGCCGCGAGCAGTACGTCGGGCACATGACCGAGACCGACCAACCATTCGGCTCGATCGAAGTGCTCCGGCCCGTGGGACAGGATGACAAAACGTTCGGGGTGATGGCCGCGAGACTTTCGACCTCGTGGGGGCAGGCGATCTTCGCAGCGGGCACGGAAGGGATGGAGCTCCTCCGAGAAGCGCTCGCCGCCAGCCTGCCCGACTGGGGCGTCGTGCTGGAGAGAGAAAACGAAGCGCTCGACGCGGAATGTCGAAAGCTACGCGACCTCCTCGGGTAGTACCCGGAACGTCTTCACGAACTGGCTCGTAGAGGGAGTGCCGCGGCGCGCAAAAAAGAAGCCCCCGGGCTCATGCGAGCGCGGGGGCTTCTAGTGTGGGATCCCGGCGATGACCGACTTTCGCGCGAATGCACTATCATGGGCCCCGCGGGCTTAACGGCCGTGTTCGGGATGGGAACGGGTGTGGCCCCGCGGGTATGGTCGCCGGGAAGTCGGCCGGCGGGGGCGTTCAACCCC